>DAIDHF010000023.1 GCA_027452005.1 Acidimicrobiales bacterium | reverse complement strand
AGGTGCGCCGCTCACGGTTAGCGAGCCAGTGCATCGGTTCTCGCGGGGATCGCTGCATCCGATGCAATCTGTGTGGCCGGGCTGGGGATGATTCACCAGGGTCCGGGATACTCACGGTCCGTCACGGTCCGAACATGAACCTGCCCGCCCGCGCGAGAGTCAATCGTTGACCACCTCGGCCAACCACCAATGGCAGTTTAAGGCCCGTTTTCGGCGCAACGCGTTCGGTTGGCATTCCCAGCCGGCTGTCCAGCGGGTCAAGGAGGCGGTGAAGGAAATCAAAGGTGTTGCCCGACGCGACCCTGTCAACGCTGCCGACGGGGCGGTGGTATTCCTCGAACGCGTCTCGCCGGCTCTCGAACAGGTCGATAGTTCTTCGGGGGCGATCGGCACCGCGGTCTATCACGCTATCGAGGAGCTTGCCTCGATTATCGCGGCGGCGCCCGCGGACAGAGCGACGCGCTCCAAGTGGCTCGATCGCCTCTGGAAAGCCCATGAGGAGGACCGGATTCCCTACATTGAGAGGCTCACCGACCACTGGGGAGAGCTGTGCGCTTCGCCCGAGTGTGCCTCCGAATGGGCGGACCGCTTGGTGGACACCACCCGCATGGCGCTCAGTCCCGACCCGTCTCTTCACGGTTTTTTCCACGGAACATGTGCGTGCCTGAGCGCGCTCTATTCTGCCGGGCGCTACGAAGAGATTATTGACATCCTCCAGGTCGATGCACTCTGGGATTACAAGGTCTGGGCGGTCAAGTCCCTCGCTGCAATGGGGAAGAAGTCCGAGGCGATTCGCTATGCGGAGTCCTGCCGGAACAGGTGGACGTCGGACTACGCGGTCGACTCGATTTGCGAAGAGATACTCCTGTCCTCCGGGCTCATCGAGGAGGCGTACGGCCGCTATGGACTTTCAGCCGGGCGGAGAGGAACTTTCCTCGCGACATTCCGGGCCGTTGCCAAGAAGTACCCCCACAAGAAACCCGCGGAGCTTCTGGCAGATCTCGTGGAGACCACCCCCGGTCAAGAGGCGAAATGGTTCGCCGCCGCGAAGGACGCCGGGCTCTTCGACGAAGCCCTTGCTCTTGCTGGCCGGAGTCCTTGCGATCCCAAGACCTTGGCACGTGCCGCGCGCGACTTTGCCGAGAAGCGACCTGCGTTCGCCGTGGGTTCCGGAATTCTCTCCCTCCACTGGCTCGCCTCAGGCTACGGCTACGAAGTCACCAGTGCGGACGTGGCAATGGCGTACGAGTACACCATGAGTGCTGCATTGGCGGCGGGCATGGAGGATCAGGTCCGCGACCAGATCAGCACGATCGTTGCTGCCGAGCAACCTCCCGCATTCGTAGGGCAGGTGATCGCTCGATTGGAAGCTCGGACACCTCAATGATGGAGCGGTCAGTATCGAGCGACAACTCGAGGTGCAGGACGTAGGGATGTTTTCCAACCCGGAGCGTATTCACACGATCGAGCTCTGTCGAGAGCCGGTGAATTCTCCGA
Source organism: Acidimicrobiales bacterium (assembly GCA_027452005.1). Classification (GTDB taxonomy): domain Bacteria; phylum Actinomycetota; class Acidimicrobiia; order Acidimicrobiales; family JAKAVM01; genus JAKAVM01. Next base: position 37,417 of record DAIDHF010000023.1, on the reverse strand, counting down.
GAACAGCCGACTGGTAACAGGATTCACCCAGACGCGCCCTGCTTGACTATCGGGCCATGACCGATACGGTTTCTGAATCACAAAATGACGGCAATCGAACAGCCGATGCTCTCGACGAAACCTCGTCCGGCTGGTCCGTCTCTACGCGCACCGTCCCCTGGACCGCCGGAGAGGACAAGTGCCTCAAAAGAGTTGACAGGTTCCGTACCGACGGTGCGCATTGGGCCGTCTTTCACGGTCTCAGTGGAACCCTCTACGACCGCGATCTCTGGAGAATATTCCTGAAGGTCGCCGGATTAGAGGGTTCAGAACAACTCGGCCAAGCGATCAAACACGCCAATTCAGTCCTAGGCGATGACCTGCGAGATTTGGATGAGTTGATTGCGGAGAGTTCGAACTTGAAGAAAACCTCGCGGACGAGCACCCCGAAGTTTCAACACCCAGCTATACCGGGGCCTGAAGGGGGATCCGGGTTGGGTGAGCCTTGGGCTGGGAAGCTACGAGCAGGTCGGCCAGGTCTTGTCTGATCGACCGATATCCCGGGTCACTCCACAGGTTACGCTGTTGGAGTGGGTCGTCAGAAAGGTTATAGAACTCACCCTCAGTTCCCTCGTAGAGGGTTGAGGCAAGATAACTGGAGAGCACCCAGTTGTCTTTGGTAATAGTCCTAATATAGACCGACTCCCCAAAAAGCTCACTGTCCCACTCGGTGAGAACCTGACTAAAACCGCGTTCGAGGCCATCTTGATTGGACACGGGAAGGGGCTTCCCGTCCATCCACTCGGGTACTTGGGTCCCGGCAATCGAGCAAAATGTCGGGGCCAGATCTATTAGACCAACCGGTAGGTCTATTCGAGACGGACTGGGCTCTACGTCCCGAGCCGGGCGCCAAACCAGGGGGAGTCTCATTAGAGAGTCCACGTGGTAGGGGCCCTTGAATAATAACCCGTAGTCCCCCTGAAACTCACCGTGATCGGTTGTAAATATAACGTCTACCTCCCCAGACCATCCCCGGTCTTCTATACACCCCAGTACACGTCCAAGGGCCTCGTCAATAAGTTCGCACTCAATGGCATTTAGGGCGTTTATTTCTCGAACCTGATCTTCGGTGAGAGTCGCCGGGACCCACTTAGCCGGGGCCTCGTAATTGGTAACCAGGGTCCCGTCATACCACATCTTCCAGTGCCTAGGCTTTTCGACCAGGACTTTCTCGCGCTCTTCGGGTGAAGTTATATAGCCCTCCGGAAGGGGCACGTCTTTCCAGCTAACTCGCCCGAGTTCAGATTTCGGGGGGTCCCAGGGGTGATGGGGGTCTGGAAAGCTCATCCAACAAAACCAGTCCGAGTCAGCTTCTAGAGCCGACAGCCAGGCTATGGTCCGACTGGCCACCCAGTCTGTGTGATACCACTCTGTGGGTATTGGATTCACGTGAACCTGAGGGGCACCGGTGTCCCCGCCTCCCTGGGCGTTGACCTGAAAGTCCCCGTCCAGTACCGGGTAGAATCCCGCCAGGGCTTCCGGGTGGTTCGTCGACAACCACCGGGCGTAGTGGAGTGGTCCCACGGCCCCGTGGGTAGCGAACTCGAGGTGGTCAAATCCACGGTGATCCACGCCGCTATCTACTCGGGTAGAAGGTGCCAGGGCGTTCTCATAAAATCTCAAGAACGGATCTAGGTAGGGTTCAAAGTGGGCCTTTCCAATAAGAGCTGTCCTATAGCCGACACCTTGAAGGACCCGGGCAACAGATGGGGCGTCCTCGGGCAAGGGGACCCCGTTCATCCAGACCCCGTGCGTCGTGGGATGCTGACCAGTTAGCATGGTCGAGCGCGATGGCATGCACACGACCGACTGGGGTACGGCTCGTGAGTACACGTACCCGGAGGCCGCCAGAGAGTCTACCACCGGTGTCCGGGCAATCTTGCCCCCGTTGCACCCGAGAGTGTCATATCTCTGCTGGTCGGTTGTCACGAACAGAATCTTCCGGCCCACCTTAGCCCTCGTTCTCTATGAGGGCCTTTAGGTTTCTAAGTGCACTCTCACCAGCACCGGCAATTATTAAGGCCATGGTAGCCGGGTCGCAGTCACACGAGTATGATACCAACGACCGCTCGTCACCTAGCTCAAACACGTCAATCGTAGACAGGTGATCCCTTACAAACGGGGCCACGATCTTGTACTGGAACCTGTACTGAGTTCGGTCGCAGGTAACTATCTCTTCGGGAATTGAAAATCCCGCTCTAGTCGTGATGGTTCTCTGGTTGTCAGACGTCGAAGATTCCACGATCCCGTCAAACCATTCGACTAAGCGGTCGGGTTCGCCAATGTAGTCCCAAACGTTTCTGGGTGCGGACTCGATTATCACGTAACGGCGAACCGAACCCCGGCCCTGGCTTACCGAACCCAAGTCCGTCTAAACCGGGGCGAACCCAACGATTGGACTTGACGTGTTGCCCCCGCCCAGGGACCCCACGAACCCGGCGTCGCCAAAGGCAAACACTCCGCCGTCGGCCCCGACCATCCAGTATCCCTTCCCAGTTGCCGTGGCCACGATCGCCGTGATCGGCTTATTGGGGACAAATGAGTTTGAACCCCCGGCTGGGGCGCCCGGGTTGATCTGGCCTGAGGACCCAAAGAAGCTGGCGTCTCCGTAAGAGAAGACCCCACCGTCGCCTCCGAGTAACCAGTACCCTTTTCCGTCGGCCGTGACGGTCATGGCTACGACCCCCTTGGCTAAGTTGATCCCCGACTGGGCCGGCGAGCCGTAACTTGTAGCATCGCCCGCCACCAAGACCTGTCCTCCCGAGGTTGCCATCCAGAGCCCCTTGCCGTCTTTGGTCGAGGCAATTGCCACTACACTTCCCGCGGTCACCGAACCTGACACGGTAAGGGCCGGGGCATCACCAAAGTTATCCAAGGTCCCATTGGCCAGGGCGACCCAGTAGCCCAACCCGTCGGGGGTAGAGGTAATAGCTACCGCAGCCCCTGCCGCGTTGGTCGCGTCCCCGGTTACGTTCTTACCAGATCCGAACGGGTACACGGTTCCGTCGGCACCCAGCAGCCAGTAGCCGGGTCCCGAAGCCGGGGCCGCAGTGGTCGTCGTTGTCGAACCGGGGGTTCCCAGGTAGTAGAGGTCTCCGAAGTGATCCCCTGCTACACAGAACGTTGTCGACGGGCACGTAACAGACGCAAAATCCCTCTCGCCAGCGTTCGAGGCGATGTCGATCATTTGGGGACTCGCCCAGGTACCACCCTGATCGACCACCACACCACCGAGTTGAGGATCAGAGTTTGCCGCGTTGATCGTGGCCACGCACAAGGTGGTGGAAGCGCATGAGATCTCACTGAGTGGGGACTGGTCGTCGACGACCTGTGGCGAGGACCAGGTGGTCCCGTTGTAGGAGAGTACCTCCCCGGCATTGCCCACGGCCACACAGAACGAGGTACTCGTACATGAGACCCCGTTCAGTTGGGATCCACCACCGTTTTGGGTGTCGATCGGACTTGGGGCACTCCAGGACGTACCGTCCCAGGTGTAGGCGTCTCCTTCGTTAGCGGTCCCGTTCTGTCCGTTGTCCACGGCCACACAGAAACCGGTCGACGGGCATGAAACCGAGGTGAGTGCGGGCTCTTTCGACCAACCATTTGTGCTATTCGGCTTGGGTACGACCTGGACACCTGACGACCAGGTCTGGGTGGATGAACTGTACTCAAAGCCAAGTCCGTTTACATCTACCGCCCAGCAGATCGTAATATTCTGACCGAAGGTCATACCCGGTCCACTTGCACATGACACCGAAGAGATCTCAACGGTCGAGTTCCCCGAGGTCCCAGACCCATCTAGGAGGGCTGGCGTGCTCCAGGAGGTCCCGTTAAACACGGTTGCATACCCACTATCATCGGATGCGGCACAGAAGGTTGTCGAGGTACATGAAAGAGCTGTCACCGTGGCACCACTCCCGTTAGTCCCGTTTGAGTCGACCTGGGCTGACGACGACCACGAGGTTGCGTTAAAGCCAAATCCTTGACCTAGTCCGTTAGCTGCCAGACACCACGACGTCGAGACACACGAGAGACCCACAATAGCCGGAGCAGTGGCCGATTCGTCCAGGTTTATAGCTGATCCCCAGGTCGGACCCGTGCTTCCGGCAAAGGCGGCCCCCAGGCCTAACCCGCCAACCACCACCAAGACTGCTGCCAATCCAGTTACCCCCAGGCGCCTTGAAAATTTAGCCCTAGCCAACATGTAGTACCTCCTCATCTAGCCTACAAATTCGGAGCAGGGTGTTAAGAACTTCAAGTTTCCACGCGAACTCCTTGAAAATGGAACTTAGTGGAATAATCTCATCTCGTCCATTGATTTGCTATTTTTTTCAAGATTCTTTTGGAATTCCTGCAAGAAGCCCTATCGTGACAATAATTGCTGATATCTTTCAGTCCCCCCGATGGCTTACTGGACCCCGGCCATGTCCACGATCGGGGCGGGAATAGTCTGGCTCCCTGCCCTCTATCGGCCGGACCGGGACAAGTGAGTTTGAAACCCCGGCTGGGGCGCCCGGGTTGATCTGGCCTGAAGACCCAAAGAAGCTGGCGTCTCCGTAAGAGAAGACTCCACCGTCGCCTCCGAGTAACCAGTACCCTTTTCCATCGGCCGTCACGGTCATGGCTACGACCCCCTTGGCTAAGTTGATCCCCGACAGGGCCGGCGATCCGTAACTTGTAGCATCGCCCCCCCAAGACCTGTCCTCCCGAGGTTGCCATCCAGAACGCCTTGCCGTCTTTGGTCGAGGCAATTGCCTCTACATTTCCCGCGATAGTCGCAGGAATGAGGGACCAGAGCGTCGATGTGGAGTGGAAGCTGGATGGAAAAATCAAGATTGCTAGGTGGGCAGTTGCCTGATTTGCGACCGGTCCCCAGGTTCGAGCAAAAAGGAGGATCTCGGTGCATGCAAAGAAGGCAACCAGCCTGAAGCTACTCACTGCAAAGCCAACCCGCTTGCCAGCTGGTTTGGCGGGGCGGGGTAAGGGGAGTGCCTCGAAAACGGCGGCGTGAATCGAGTTACTCATTAGTTCGATCACTGGAGCAAGCATCGAAGGTTCCCGCATGGTCTCCAAGATAAGGGTTAAGTTGTAAAGATGCCCGTACTAGCCTGTTGTCCTGTAATCAGAGCATGTCACCGGTGGACTAATCACGCCAACATCGCAAGGTGGCGAATCTGATGAAGTCTCTGCGGCGATCGGCTTGTGTACTTTTAGTGTTCTCGATTTTGACTACCTGTACGGAATCTAAGGTCGCAAGTTTCCCCTCAGCATTGAATCCTGGATCAGTCCATGGCTCCTGCTCGAATGGCCTAGCGGGGCGCTCACGGGCAATGAGGAGCTTCGTATCTCGGTCGGGCTCTAAGCTTATCCTTGGTCACAGGCGGTTTCGCTTTGCTGGCGCAAACATCTACTGGTTGGGCTTGGACGAAAATGTCGGCGGCATCGCCTATCCGAGCCCATTCAGAATGAGTGACGCCTTACAAACAGCGGTAGATATGGGCGTGAATGTGGTGCGATCCCATACCTTGGGGATATCGACGGGAATTCCATTGAGTATTGAACCATCACTGGGCAGGTTCAACTACAGGGCGTTCAAAAGTATTGATAGCGCACTCTACGAAGCTTGCAGACTGGGTATTCGGTTGATAATTCCCTTGACGGACAACTGGCACTATTTCGAGGGAAGCTATCATGACTTCACCAGATGGCTCGGTTTGCCATCGGAGGAGTTCTTCGCCAGCAAACGTGCCATCGACGCCTTCGAGCAGTACATCTCAGTGCTCCTTAGACACCGCAATCCACTGACTGGGCTGGAGCTTAGAAACGACCCTACGGTCATGGCGTGGGAGTTGGGCAACGAACTGAATGGAATGACACCTTCCTGGATCGCAAAAATAGCAGGTTTTATCCACAGGCTTGCTCCGAAAACGCTGATTGCTGCAGGACAGCAGTACGGTGTCAGCAATGCAGCACTAGCCGACCCCTTTGTTGACATTGTGGACGTTCATTACTATCCGCCCTCCACTCAGCAGGTACATCTGGATGCCAGTCAGGTCGCCTTGAGTGGCAAGGTATTCATTGCTGGAGAGTACGGTTCGATCTTCGCGAACCAAGCACTGTTCAATATGATGGCATCGGATAGCCAGATCAGTGGCGCGGCGTTTTGGTCGCTCTTTGCTCATCTCGATACCAGCGGTTTTGAGCAACACCAGGATGGTGAAACACTGCACTTTCCAGGAATATCACCAGCGATGCGTGAGAGAGATCACCTGATAAGGGCCTTCGACTACAAGATCCGAGGAGTTCACTGGATCCCGGATCCAGCACCGGGAGTCCCGAAGATCACCAGTCTCTTTTATGACTTGCCAGATCATCTGGTCAAGGTTTTCTGGCGAGGCAGCACTGATGCTGCTTCTTACAGTGTGCAGCGTTCGGCGAACGGTCGCGTCGGCTCCTGGAGGAAGGTTTGCGATCGGTGCGCTACTGACGACTCAGTCCCATTCAATGATGGCCAACCACCGTCAGGAAGAGACTTCTACCGGGTTATTGCCTACAGCGAACAGGGTCTGGCTGGGGGCACATCGCCTACGGCTTCTATTTTTGTTGGAAGGCCAGCTAGTGGGCAAAGGCTTTGAGTTGAGTCGTGCATTGACCCATCTCTCTATTTTCGGCGATGCTTCCGAGGGCTCAGTGGTACGGAACCTGTCAACCTTTTTGAGGCACTTTTTCAAATCATTGTGCCGAAATAGTCACCTCCTCTGGTTTTCTACGAGATCGGGTGTCTGAGACCAGCGACTTCTGTGTCCTAGGAATCCACACTGCACGCGGTAAGGATGGAGGGGTAGGAAACTTTCGAACAAAGCCTTCAGGATGAGCGTCGTAGAAATTACATGAGACTAGGCTCCGACGAGCATCAATTAGCTCGACCCGCCCATAGTAGACATCCCCGCGAGTGTGGTATGCAATTGACGAGTGGCGGTGCTCATTGCAGTATCACGGGAAGAAGCCCCGGCACCAGCTAAGACGTCCTCATAGGAAGAAAAGGGCTTTTGGTGGTTCCCTCAAGTATTTCATGGTTTTAAACTGAGACTTACTATAAGGATTGTCGTTGATCTCTATGACCTTGCGGGCCTTTTCGAGCTCAAGGCTCAATCGGGCGTTCTCATTTCTAAGCCTTGAAATTCCGTATTTCATGGGATCTACTGGGTGGCGGCCAGATACCTTAGCTCCTTCAGTCAAAGAGCCACGTTCACTCTGACGGCGCCATTGGGAGAGTGGGTAAGAATATAGATTCTCGCCTCTCAAGTAAGCTCCCTTTTATGAATTGGGTAGGGAGCTATAGTCGGCGAGAACTTTGGCTTAGTACGGCGGTGAATAGTGGCTAGGTCCACTAGATTTCTCGGGGACTTCGGGATCGGCATATGTTTATCTTCCATATTTGGGCCATCCATGTCGGGAGCCAAAAAGTGGGTGATAGTACTTGCCATTGGAATTTACCTTCCAGCCCTCAATACACAGTGAAAACTCTAGAAAAATGCCTCACCTAAGGTTGACACAGAGGGAAACGCTCGCGGCGAGCACGGTAGTAGGTCATTGCTTCCGGGACCAGTATCGGACCAGCTTGATCGGGGCCAGTGAGAAGAGCGGCAGACGATCGTCCTGGTCAACCGCCTGCCCGGAGACAAGCTGCTGGCCTACCGCGGAGTTCATATGCGTGACCCTACGCCGCATCGTGCCCACGCGATGTGGTAGCGCTGGCCGTCCGGTAAGCGCCAACGAGGATGTCGGCTGCGGTGGCGATCTCGGCGAGGGTATTGTCGTGTCCGAGCGAGAGCCTTACCGACCCCAGTGCGATCTCTGCTTGTACGCCCATGGCCAGCAGGGTGGCGGAGGGAGTGTGCAGCCCGGAGTGACAGGCTGATCCCGTGGAGGCGGCCACGCCGTCGGCGCGGGCTAGCACATCACGACCGTGTACCGCGGGGAACGACACCATGAGGGTGTTGGGAAGGGTGTCGCTCGCTGGCGTGTGACGGATCAGCCCTGGGATTCGAACCGAGAGCTTTTCCCACAAATGATCGCGAAGGTTGGACAGCCGATGTTCCTCGATGTCGAGGCGGCCCTGGGCTAGGTGGCAGGCGACTCCGAGCCCGACAATGGAGGCGACGTTCTCGGTGCCTGGACGAAGTCCTGCTTCCTGTTCGGCTCCGAGCAGCATGGGCTGCAGCGGTGTTCCCGTGCGGACATACAGCGCGCCGACGCCTTTGGGTGCATAGAACTTGTGCCCGGCGATAGAGAGCAGGTTGACCCCGAGAGTATCCACGTTGACGTGGATTTTGCCGATGGCCTGGGCGGCATCGGTGTGGGTGATGATCCCGAGCATCCTCGCTGTGGCAGCTGCCGCTGCCACCGGCATGATCGCCCCGGTTTCGTTCTGCGCCAGCATCACGGTCAACAGAGCGACGTCCGTGTCGAGCGCGTGGATCGCGGCGTCGAGGTCGAGGGTTCCGCCGCCGGTGACCGGAAGGCGAGTCACCGTCCAGCCCTGGGTTTCCAGGAGTGCGCATGGGCGAGCCGTCGCTGGGTGCTCTACCAGGGAAGTGACTATGCGACGCCGAGCTGCAACCGCAGCCGCCGTACTGCCCCGGATGGCGAGGTTGTTGGACTCGATGCCCCCGGAGGTGAACACGATCTCCGAAGGTGCGGCGCCGATGAGTGACGCGACCTGTTCCCGGGCATCTTCGACTGCCTGGCGGGCACGACGGCCAAGGGGGTGGTCGCTGGAGGGGTTGCCGTACTGCTGAGTGAGGTAGGGCAGCATGGCATCGAGCACCTCGGGAGCGACCGGGGTGGTGGCATTGTGGTCCAGATAGATGACCTCGGGTGGTGCAGTAGTGGTCATAGCCACCGCCGCATGACGTTGTACTCGAAGGCCACCTTACCGAGATGCTGGCGACGTGACGGGGGCCGGACGATCACCTTCGGCGAAGGTTCTGCAAAGAAGTTCCCTGATCCGTAGCCTGCCTTGCCGAAGCCAGTCTCGATGAAGCACCCACCGTGACCATCGAACGTTGACGTGGCAGGTCGGCCCTCTATCACGGCAGCGATGTTGTCGGCCACAGCCAGTGCCTGGGCGTGGGCGAACACCCCCGCCCGAGGCAAGGGTTTGCCGATGCCGAGAGGAAGCTGCGTGTTGTCCCCGATCGCATACACCCCCGGGAATGCCGTGGCCAAGGTCTGTCGGTCGGCGTCGATCCAACCAGTGGTCCCGGCAAGCGGCGACGACGCGATCACAGCCGGGGGTCGGATGGGTGGCATGTACACGAGCATGTCGAAGGTCTCGGACTTGCCGTCGGCGAAGTCCGCACGGCCCGGCTCTGCGGCAGTGATCTGGTGCGACGGGTGGTAGTCAATGCCACGGTCGGCCAAGATGGCGATCACTGCGGCTGACACGTTTGCCCCGGCGACCCCCATCGGTCCCGGCTCCGCCGAGTGCACGGCGACGTTGACGTTGCCGCGCACACCGTTGCGACGGAGTATGGCATCGATCAGGAGCGCTGCCTCATAGGGGGCGGCCGGGCATCGGTAGAGCGGGGCGGCGGTCACCACGAGCACCCGCCCTCGTGTGATGGCTTTGATGACGGGGCTGAGTCGCTGCGCCCCATCGAGGGTCGCAAAGGTCTCTCCGGCTTGCTCTAGGCCGGGGATGGTGTCAGCGGCGTAGTCCGCGCCGAGTGACACGACGAGATGATCGGCGGTGATCTGTCTGCCCTCGACGGTGACCGTGCGGCGAGCCGGATCGATGTTCTCGACGTCTCCGACAACTACCTCGATCCCTCGCCGCTTGAGCACCTGCAGCGATCGGGTGACCTGACTCGGTCGGCGCTTCCCGGACATCACCCACAGGTACGAGGCCGCAAACGTGAAGTCGGGGTCCCGGTTGACGAGGACCACTCGGTGGTGACGATCCAGGCGGCGGCGCAGCCGGTTGGCGGCCGCGACTCCTCCAACGCCACCGCCAAGGACGACAACAGTCTCGGCGGGGCCATGCTTGCGACCGGCCACTAGAACACCAAGACCTTGTCAACGTTGACGGTCATCTCGGTCAGTTCGTCCATGGTGCTGCGGGAAGCCCCTTCCACCAACTCGGTGTCGGTGAGACCGCGAGCGTCCATGCAGGTGCCGCACACCTTTACCGTTGCGCCTTTGCGCAGCACGCTGGTAAACATCCGCTCCACGTTGTAGTAGCCGTTCGGGGTCTGCTGACCCGACTTCGCCGCGCTGGCTGCATCGCCCATCAAGAAGAGCGACACTTCGGCCTCCTCGTGTTTGGCGAGCAGATTCGTCGCCAGCCGCAGCCCGTTGTAGACCCGCTCCGTGCCATACGGTGGGTCGTTGAGGATCATCAGAAATTTCATTGCACTCTTCCTTTTGTTGATGGGCGTCCGTCTCGGGTTCGAGTCATCATCTGTTTTCCTGGAGGACGTCCTTGCGCTTGTGGTACTCCTCCTCGTCGATCTCTCCCCGGGCAAAGCGCTCGTCCAGGATGCGCTTTGGATCGGTCGATTGTTCACCGTGGTCGTGGAATGGAGGTCGAGATATCCACGAGCGGGTGAACACCACCACGGCCCCCAGGAAGGCCAACATCATGAGCGTCATTGGCAGCCACGCGCCCCAGCCCGAGCCGCCATTTCCCCAGTACCACATCAGAGTCGGCACCACTTCGCGGAGGGGGAAACGCAGGCGAAGAGCGATTCGTGCGACGGGAAGACTCGTCGGTTCATGTAGCTGCTCCCTTTACTGTTGGTCGCTTCCGCGCCGAGTGACGCAGCGGGCAAGGGTCCGGGGTAGCGCCAACGACGAGCGTCACACCGGCGGCATGCCAGTCCGGTGGCCCAGCGGCCAGGCGTTCCGCGTGCAACCCGGCTGCGCGAAACTGGGACACTGCCTGGGCAGCCAAAACGCAGTACGGGCCACGGCAATAGGCGACGACGTCGGTGTCGGGGTCGAGTTCGGAGATGCGCTGCGACAGTTCGTCGAGCGGAATGCTGATTGCGCCCGGGAGGTGGCCCGCCTCGAACTCCAGCCGGGGTCGCACGTCCACCACCACCACCTCACCCGTCTTGGAGCGAGCCAGCAGCTCGTCCACCCCGACCGGATCGGCGTCGTCCACCTGCCCGAAGAATGCCTCCGCCAACCGGCGGACCTCGCCGATGCGGGACTCGGCCAACGTCCGCAGTCCCCGGTACCCGGCCACCACCGAGTCGTCAGCGACCCGATACACCACGTGCAGGCCCTCCCGGCGGGAGGTCAGCATCCCGGCATTGCGGAGAACCTGCAGATGCCGCGACGTGTTCGCCACCAGCATCCCCGTCGCTTCGGCGATCGACTCGACGCTGCGTTCCCCCTGGGACAGCAAATCGACGATCTCCACCCGCTTCGGACTGGAAAACGCTGCGGCCACCCGAGCGAACTGCTCGAAAATCGCATCCTTGAACTCCCGGTCGTACACCTGACACCTCGATTCTACTGTTCCATCGAATAGTAGAATTATACTACAAACGGCGGAACCCGTCAACCTTTTTAAAGGCACTTTTTTACAAATCATTGTGCCGAAATAGTCACCTCCTCTGGTTTTGTACGAGATCGGGTGTCTGAGACCAGCGACTTCTGTGTCCTAGGAATCCACACTGCACGCGGTAAGGATGGAGGGGTAGGAAACTTTCGAACAAAGTGTTCACCGATGAGCGGCGTAGAAATTACCTAGGACTAGGCTCTGACGAGCATTAATTAGCTCGACCCGCCCATAGTAGACATCCCCTGCGAGTGTGGTATGCAATTGACGAGCGGCGGTGTTCATTGCAGTATCACGGGAAGAAGCCCCGGCACCAGCTAAGACGTCCTCATAGGAAGAAAAGGGCTTTTGGTGGTTCCCTCAAGTATTTCATGGTTTTAAACTGAGACTTACTATAAGGATTGTCGTTGATCTCTATGACCTTGCGGGCCTTTTCGAGCTCAAGGCTCAATCGGGCGTTCTCATTTCTAAGCCTTGAAATTCCGTATTTCATGGGATCTACTGGGTGGCGGCCAGATACCTTAGCTCCTTCAGTCAAAGAGCCACGTTCACTCTGACGGCGCCATTGGGAGAGTGGGCAAGAATATAGATTCTCGCCTCTCAAGTAAGCTCCCTTTTATGAATTGGGTAGGGAGCTATAGTCGGCGAGAACTTTGGCTTAGTACGGCGGTGACTAGTGGCTAGGTCCACTAGATTTCTCGGGGACTTCGGTATCGGCATATGTTTATCTTCCATACTTGGGCCATCCATATCGGGAGCCAAAGAGTGGGTGATAGTACTTGTCATGGGAATTTACCTTCCAGCCTTCAATGCACAGTGAAAACTTTAGAAAAATGCCTCACCTAAGGTTGACACAGAGGGCAACAGTCTTGGGATCGGTCCGACCGTGTCGATGACCGTTTAGGAACGAAGGAATCGACGCATGTCAGCAACAATCTCAGCTAGGGCTAAATACCCCGTCGCGGTGATCCAATAGGGGTGACAAGTGCCCACAACTTCGGGGCCCAAAAATTTTCGTGGGCGCTGAGGGACTCGAACCCACGACCTGCTGGTTGTAAGCCAGCTGCTCTAGCCAACTGAGCTAAACGCCCGATGAGGTATATAGACTATTTCATAACCGGTCAGTACAACAAGATCTCAGGGGCTCCGGCCCACTTCAAAGAAACAGGTTCTCATAATCCTGCGTAATCTGCGAGCGAGCGGACAATCTGCTCTGCCAGTAGGGCCGCATCAAATACCGTGTCCCATGACAAATTGTCGGGGGTATCGCTAAGCATGTGATAGTTGGACAGGGCCTTCCAGGAGTTTACCGAAGTGAAGGTTGCCGTTGGGTAGCCCCGCCGAGAGGTGATAAGACTGTCAGTGGTGGTCCTGGCCCTGTTGCCCCTGGTGAGGGAGATGCCCTTTGACCTTGCTACGCCCTCGACAAAGTCTTTGAACCCCTTCTCATAGTCTCGCATCACGATGGGCCCCTCACCTTCTAGGAGGAGTAGTTGAGGTGACCCAACCGTCTCTAAGTTCACAAAGTACGTAGACCGGGTTGGTAAGTCGCTCGAGTACTTGGCCATAAAGGCCGCTATTCCCTCTTGGAAGGACTCTTCAGACCCGCACGAGGCAAGTATAACCTTGACGCCCTGGACCGGGTTCTCGTTGAGAGCCCGGGCCACCCAGACGAGACCGGCAACCCCTGACAGGTTGTCATTTGCCCCCTGGTTAACCGGACTCATTCCAACGTCTAGGAAAACGGCGCCAGAAACTCCCGAGGCAACTGCTCCGAGCCTGATCAGCTTTTTGCTCCCGGTCAGGTTTCCGAGGGCCACGAGTATCGGGCCAGCGATGACCGGCCAGTAAAGTGGGGGGGCAGTTTTTATCTTGGCCAGGACCCCGGGGAAGCGACCCGCGAACCACTTTTGAGCGCTCTGGTCGAAGATCTTTCCCGTGTGTGGGGCGTCGTGGTGGGCAATTATCACTACGGTGGTCTCTGCGGTGAGGTCCCCGGTTGTGGCCACGGTGTTCCAACAGGTTCTCTTTGGGAGGAGGTACCGACGCAGGACCCGTGGTCCTGAGGCCACATCATCGATCAGGGAACCCACCGAGATACATCCGAGGAGAAACCCGATAATTCTCTTTCGGGCAAGCCCGAAAAGGGCACCCACAAGTCCAATCCCGGCACTGATCCCCATTGGCCACCAGTAGGTACCGTGGGCCGGGGCGCTGTCGACCGACACCTTACACCCGTGCTCCTCAAAGCGGTCACTAAGCCAGAGAGCCGCCTCGTGCTCACCTGGTGTGGCCGAACCCCGGTTGTCTATCTCTGCCAGGTGCCTGATTACGTGTTCTAGCTCAGCTCTTGCGTCCATCCAAGCGATGTTAGTGGACTTGGCCGATAGATTCTCAAACCGGGGTCGATACTGCACAACTATCGAGACATCGGGAGGATCTGGTCGTAGTCCCGAGAGGCGACCGGGTACTTGAACTAGATATTGATAGGTCGGTTGGGCCAAACTATAGAGGTGCCAGATTCACCCTGGGTTATGCGGACATACTCGGGTCATTCGACCCCCAAGGCCTCTAACGAACTGTACCGGTCAAATTTGGCCAAGGGACAGACGGGGCTGTCGATCGCTTTTGACCTGCCAACCCAGATTGGATATGACCCCGATGCTCCCGAGGCGGCCGGGGAGGTTGGGAAGGTCGGAGTCCCGGTCGCTCACCTGGGCCACATGGCAGAACTAATGGATCAGATCCCGATGGAGAAGATGAACACGTCCATGACCATCAACGCCACGGCGGCCTGGCTGTTTGGACTTTACGTCGCCCAGGCCCAGGCCTGTGGGGTGGATTCACGACTGCTCTCTGGGACCACCCAGAATGACATCATCAAAGAGTACCTCTCGCGTGGCACATACATATTTCCGCCCAAAGACAGCCTGAGGCTAACGGTAGACATGATCACGTTCGCCCTCAAGAACGTGCCCAAGTGGAACCCGATCAACGTGTGTAGCTACCACCTCCAAGAGGCCGGGGCCACCCCGGTCCAGGAGATCGCGTTTGCTCTTGCCACGGCGGTCGGCGTGTTAGATGCCGTTCGAGACTCGGGAAAGGTTAGCCCCGAGGATTTCCCCCAAGTGGTCGGTCGAATCTCGTTCTTTGTGAATTCAGGTATCCGATTTATTGAAGAGACCTGTAAGATGCGGGCATTTACGAGACTCTGGGACGTGATCTGCAAGGACCGCTATCAGGTAACCGATGAGAAATTACGTCGATTCCGCTACGGGGTACAGGTCAACTCTCTCGGCCTCACCGAGGCCCAGCCTGAAAATAACGTCCAGAGAATTGTCCTAGAAGCCCTCGGGGTTACCTTGTCTAAGGGTGCCCGGGCTCGGGCTATCCAGCTTCCCACCTGGAACGAGGCCCTGGGCCTTCCGCGGCCGTGGGACCAACAGTGGTCACTTCGGATTCAACAGGTCCTGGCCTATGAAAGCGACCTCCTAGAGTACGAGGACATATTCGACGGGTCTAAGGTCATCGAGGCCAAGACCGACGAGTTGGCCGAACAGGCCAAGGTTGAACTCGACGAGATACTCGACCTAGGTGGAGCCTTCCAAGCAATTGAAGAACTAAAGTCGAGACTCGTGACAAGTCAGACCGAACGGGTCAGAAGGATTGAGTCAGGTGACCTCAAGGTGATCGGGGTGAACTGTTTTAGTGAGTCGGCCCCGTCTCGACTCCTCGGTGACCACGACTCCAAAGATGGCGACCAGGTTATCTTGAAGGTGGACCCAGAGGTTGAAAACCAGATTGTCAAAGACCTGATCTCTTGGAGAGCAAACCGAGACGACTCCCAGGTTCGCCGGTGTCTAGAGGAACTCAAAGAGGTTGCCCAGACGAGGGAGAATCTCATGGTTCCAACCCTTGAATTGGCCAAGGCGGGAGGGACCACCGGGGAGTGGGCTGGGGCGCTCAGAGAGCTATTTGGAGAGTATCGTGGTCCGACTGGAATTGCTGCCCAGGGTCTCCGGCCAAGGTCGTCGGGTTCCCTAGGTGCAAAGGCCAGGGGTCTCCCAGGTGGACCACCCAGGCTGCTGTTGGCCAAGCCAGGACTGGACGGCCACTCAAATGGGGCCGAGCAGATCGCGGTTGCCGCTCGGGATGCTGGCTTTGAGGTCATCTATCAAGGCATCCGGCTCACCCCAGACCAGATTGCGAGTGCGGCCGCAGAAGAGGACCCTGACCTGATCGGACTGTCAATCCTTTCTGGAAGCCACCTAGAACTCGTCCCAGAGGTTATTGAAAGAGTACGTCGGGTCGGAATAAGCGCTCCCGTGGTCGTGGGGGGAATAATCCCGAAGGAAGACCAGGTAATTTTGAAGGCGCGAGGAGTTGAGAGTGTTTATACGCCCAAGGACTTTGAGATCGACCAGATCTTAGAGGACATGCTCAGTTTGGTAGAGGCTCGACGGGCCAGTTCGGCCACCTAGACACACCGGCCACGTCCAGAGCTACTTCCAGGTCAGGCATTTTAGATTTCTACTAAACTTTCGACGCGTACGATCCGATAATATTATTCGTGAAGGGTCGCGCGTTATTAGGGGCTGTACTGGGGCTAGTCGGGCTGGGATGCGGAATTGCGTCCATGGTGACTTCTATGGGAGTACTCGGTCTAATAGCCGGGGTTGCCGGGTTTCTTTGCATCGTCCCCTTGGTCCAGCTGGATCGCAAGGTTCAACACGCTGAAACCGCGGCAGCTGGCGCGGCCGCAATCTCGGCCCTCCGGGAGCTTCAACTAGAAACCGCCGACGGGGAAGGGTCGTCCCTTCAGCGTATGGTCGACACCGAGTCGGGGCTTCCCGATCAGAGCTTCTTTGAACTCGCCCTAGATTCCCGACTCAATGCGGCCAGGCGGCGACTGTGGCCAATCACGGTAGTCGAGGTTGAGATCTTCCCCGAGACTAACATTGGCGAGGACAGGCTGCACCAGATGATCGTGGCCTTCGCCGGGGTTGCCCGACTCACCCTGAGGGGATCTGACATCGCCTGCCGGGTGGGCGCGACATCCTTTGCCCTGATCTTAGAGGACACCGATGAGCGTGGCGGGGAGTTGGCCGTGGAACGCCTAATCTCGGCCTGTGCCAATCAGGACTTTGGAATCCGGAGAATGGCGGCTGGAGTTTCGTGTTACCCCAACCACGGACTCACGAGTCAAGACGTGTTATCTCAGGCCTGGATTGCCCTTGGTCGGGCATGTGCTACTGACGAAGGGTCGAGCATGTCTCGGGTTGAAGTTGCCAAGAACCTAGACCAGATTGCTGACACAACTACCAACAGTCAAGACTCGTAGTTGCTGACCTGAGACTATCTATCGGTAGTCAATATTTATAGATCGATCAGTGGGTTGACCCAGTGCGTACCCGGGATAAAGTCCCGCGTATATCATCCGGTTTGCTTCAGACCAGGCCAGAGCTTCGGGATCGCCAATTCTCCTGGATATCTGTAAAGTTCCACCTTCAAAGATCCTGTACTCAGTCCAAGACCCCGGAAAGTCTTTTACACAGGCCGTCTCAACGTAGGGGACAGGTCCGGTAGCAGAAAAGTATCTCACCCGGTTTCGGTGAGTGTGCCCACAAAAATATCCCACGACGTTCCGATTGTCCTGGATCAGGTCGACTAACCGGCGCGACGAATCGGGGTCTAGGCCAAAGTAGTTTGGATCCACCCGGGTTGAATCAGGTGAAAACGGGTGGTGGTGTCCGAAGATAAAGACCAGGTGATCTCTGTCGCGGACAACCTCTTGAATCTGGGAGACCTGACGGGGACTGACTTGACCTGAGTCCACGTCAGTAATGGTGGTGTCAACCAGACACAGGGTAACCCCGGGAAGCTCTAGAGAGTCGACGGAAATTCCCGGGACAACCGAGGCCGCCTTGGCGTCGTGGTTTCCCCGAATATAGCCGAGGCGACTGCCAAAGCGACTCACGTAGTGCCCGGTGAACTGATCGAACTCTTCTCGTGATCCCCGATTAGTCAGGTCCCCCTTGGCGACTATAAAGTCGAACTCCCTGCCAATGCGGGTCTCGTGATCTGCGATCGACTTGACGGCCATTGAGTTCATGAGGACCGGGTGGGACAGGGCCCCCTCGCCTCGGTGAAAACGGGGACTCGTATTTACCGATCCCAGTATTCCGGTCACGGTCTCCCCAAAATGTAGATCGGTAACCGTGGCCAGGGTAACCAGTAACTCCCCCTCGGGTCTCGCCAAGGTGCGGAGGGTGACCCCATCAAAGTTATAGGTCGTGTCTGGCGTAAGTCCCGAGTGTCTCATGACTCTAGCGGGCTCAATAATCTCAGGAGGTCCCGAGACTTGAGTAGAGGCGTGTTCGCCGATGGCCGGCTCAACTTCTAGGGGTCCCAAGATTGCCGGGTACCCTAACACGATCTCGTCGTCACCAACCGACAAGATCTCGGGTGTGTCGATCATGTTAGGTTGACTCGACCACGAACTAGTCTGATGCGGTTATCCAGGGTCGTTCACGACGGGCCTGGGCTGGAGTCCGCCACCATCTCCCGGAAAACTTCCAAGAGTTTGCCTGGGCAAACCTTGACTGGTTACCAATTGTCGGTCGTGGCCAGCACTGCTCAACAGCACAAACAATGGCCGCCAAGACGACCGGGTCATCTGGGTACTTGGTACTCACAGGGGCATGTTACCGTGTTTGCGCCTGGGTAACTCTTCTCTCTTGGTAGTAAGTATCTCGAGACTAGATATTAGAACCTTCCGAGTATCGGCCGGGTTGATCACGTCGTCTACAAATCCGCGTTCGGCTGCTATGTATGGGTTAGCAAATCGCTCGACATACTCGTCGACGAGTTCGGCCCGCCGAGCTACCGGGTCGGGGGCAGACGAGAGTTCTCTGCGGTGGATGATCTCAACGGCCCCCTGAGGTCCCATAACGGCCAACTCGGCAGAAGGCCATGCATAGGCCAGGTCAGCACCGACTGATTTCGAGTCCATGACCACGTAAGCTCCCCCGTAGGCCTTCCTGGTGATTAGCTGGATCCGGGGCACGGTGGCCTCACAGTACGCGTATAGCAACTTGGCCCCGTGTCGAATAATTCCTCCGTACTCCTGGTCAGTCCCGGGCATAAAGCCTGGTACGTCGACAAAGGTCAAGATCGGAATGTTGAAGGCGTCACAGGTCCTCACAAACCTGGCCCCCTTCTCAGAGGAGTCGATGTCTAATACGCCCGCTAAGACCTGGGGTTGATTCCCGACCACCCCGACCACCCGACCATTTAGTCGCCCAAAACCGCAGACCAAGTTCATGGCCCAGTTGGCGTGGTACTCAAAGAACTCTCCGCTGTCCAAGATCGCCGTTACAACCGCCTTCATGTCATAGGGCAAATTTGAGCTGGCTGGCATGAGTTGGACTAGTTCTGGGCACTCGCGACGGGGGTCGTCATCGGGTTCCACGATCGGGGGTTCTTCTAGGTTGTTGGAGGGCAAGAACGAGAGGAGATACCTGACATCATCCAGACAGGACTTCTCGTCGGCGGCTACAAAGGCCGACACCCCGGACCTGGTGGCATGGGTGGACGCACCACCGAGTTGTTCCAGGGTGACCTCTTCACCGGTTACCGTCTTTACCACGTCGGGTCCGGTGATAAACATGTGCGAGGTCTCTCGGACCATAAAAATAAAGTCGGTCATGGCCGGCGAATACACGGCCCCACCCGCACACGGTCCCAGCATGACGCTGATCTGGGGGATGACCCCAGACGAGACCACGTTCCGGTAGAAGATTCCCCCGTACGAGGCTAACGAGACAACGCCCTCTTGGATTCGGGCCCCGGCACCGTCGTTGAGGCCGATCATGGGAACCCCGGTTGAGAGGGCCAGGTCCATGATCTTGTGGATCTTCTCGGCGAATACCTCACCGAGGGCCCCTCCGAAGACGGTGAAGTCTTGGGAGAACACGCAGACCTTTTTGCCGTCAACTGTCCCGAATCCGGTAATTACCCCGTCGGTGTACGGACGGGTGTCATCAAGTCCCGTCCCAAATGCACGGTGACGAGCGAGCATGTCGAGTTCTTGAAAGGACCCATCATCTAGGAGGTACTCGATCCTCTCCCTAGCAGTCATCTTGCCCTTAGAGTGCTGTCGCTCCACCGCCCTTGGTGAACCGGCATTCAGGGCCTCCCTCTTTCGGGCCGCGAGCTCGTCTATTCGTTTATTCATCGGATGGTCAGTCACACTAGGCAGATTAGCTGGTTACCCCCGGTTACTGTGAAGTCCGATCTAAAACTCGTTACTGGGGTGCAAGTTTTGTCAGCACGGCACTCACGGGGCCTGCTGGTCTTGGTCGGTCTTTCGGGGTAACCTAAAAGGTGTGATCGGGCTCGCGAACGTTCGTCTGGTCTGGATCTTGCCCAGTCTGTGTGTGGTATTAGCCACGGGTGTCTCGGCGGCGAGTTGTGGGGTCACGGTCCAGGGCACTCCTCAGGCAATCGCCAAGTCAAAGGTTCCCTTTGGGCTCATGAAGGAAGTTGCCCCAACCACCTCGTTGATCAGTTCATCCCGAGAGTCCCTCCAGGTTTACATGGTGGACTCCGGGCACCTGATGGCGATTTCCCGGTCGGTGTCAGGACGGGTAACCTTAGTCGAGGAGATAGAGCAACTTCTAGCCGGTCCCACGGACGCGGAGTCCTTTGTGGGGATCACGACCGACCTTCCCGCCGAAACCAACATAAAGGTAGTCCGGCAAGACAACTCCAATCTTCAGGTGAACCTGACGGGAAACTTCGCGTCAATAAACGGACAAGATCAGATCCTGGCCATCGGACAGATCGTGTATAGCCTGACCCAGGTCCCCGGGATCAGCTCGGTCTCCTTCGAACTCAACGGGCAATCCACAGAGGTCCCAACCGCAAACGGCACGTTGGTCACCGGTCCGGTTACCCGGTTGGACTACTTCCAACTAGCCCAGACTTCCCCGGGTCTGGCGCCCTCAGGCAATCAAGCGGCCGGGTAGATGACGCTACCCAGAGATCGGGCCTAAATCGTGGATAGGAGACCCCAGGCATGAGAAACGACGTGTTAGTGGTCGAAGACGACCATCGTATTGCTCTCTCAATGAAGCTGGCTCTAGAAGACGAGGGATATCAGGTAGCAAGTGTAGAGACCGCTGAAGACGCCCTGGACCTATTTGGATCCAAGACCCCCGATTTGGTCATAGTCGACCTCATGTTACCCGGGATGGACGGGTTTCAGCTCTGCAGGACCCTTAGAAACAAGTCCGGGGTGCCAATCATAATTGTCACGGCCCGATCTGACTCTCATGACGTGGTGGCCGGACTTGAGGCAGGGGCAGACGATTACGTGACCAAGCCCTTTGTGGTCAAGGAACTCGCAGCCAGGATTCGGGCCCTGTTGAGGCGTTCGCAGACCACTGAAGACGTGGCCGAAGTAATAAAGATCGGCGACATCGAGATCCGGGTAGCCGAGGGCGTCGTAACCCGGGCTGGCGAGCCGGTCCACCTGACCAGGACCGAGTTTCGGTTACTTCACGAACTGTCCCAGGCCCCGGGACACGTGTTCTCACGAGAGCAACTCTTGGAGCGGGTGTGGGGCTATGACTACTTTGGCGACGGGCGACTTGTAGACGTTCACATGCGCCGGCTCCGAACCAAGGTCGAACCAGACCCGGCTAGTCCACGCTACTTGGTAACCATGCGCGGTCTGGGCTACAAGGTCGCGTCCTCCTAGTCGACGTGACCCCGACAGAAGCTCTGGGGATGTCGAGCCCACCAAGCCCGGGCCAATCTCGCCGAATTAGGCCCTGGTTTTCCATCTCCAAGGTCAGGTCGGGTCAGCCACTAGATCCCCAGGCCCGACCGGTTCCACGCAGGTTTGGGATGCGGGCCTTCCAGACGACCGCGTTTGCCCTCGGGGCACTGGTCTTGTCACTAATCCTGTCCATATCGACCTACGAGTTGGTCAGAAACCTGGCCGTACGGTCAGAGCAGGCCACAAATCTCCGACAGGCCTACGTGTCGGCGAGCCTCGTAAACGCCGGGCTTCGCACGAGCAATCCGAATATCGTGAACGTGCTAAGCGGGCTAGAGGTCCCCTCTGGGTCTACCCCGATCCTAAATACCGACAACAAGTGGTACTCGTCGTCTCTCCAGGGTGGTCGCAGTACAATTCCCAGGTCACTGAGGGACCTGGTTACCAGCGGAGCCCCGGGATTTCAGCGCTTCCTCTTGGGGAGAAAGGTAGAGATGGCCGTGGGGATTCCTCTCGTGGCGACCCACAGCTACTACTTCGAACTCTTTGATCTTTCTGACACGACCCACATGCTCAGCCTGTTGACTTACTCGTTGTTGGCGGCCTCGATCCTTACCACGGTGGCCGGAGCCGCCATGGGACTGTGGACGTCACGTAAGATACTCGCCCCGATCGAGCAGATCGCCCTAGCCGCCGGGGAGATAGCTAGTGGGGATCTCGACACCCACCTGTGGACCGATGACCTAGACCTTTTTGAGCTGGCCTCGTCGTTCAACTCGATGGTTGACGCCTTGAGATCTAGAGTTGTAAAGGACGCCAGGTTCGCCTCAGACGTAAGTCACGAACTGAAATCTCCCCTGACCACGATCCAAAACTCCTTACAAATCATGGAGCATCGGGTGGCCGAGATGGCACCCCCAGCCCGCCAGGCCTTCGAGATGCTCTCAGAGGAGATCGGTCGTTTTGACCGGCTTGTTCAAGATCTCCTGGAGCTGGCCAGTTCCGACTACGTCGACAACAAGATGTCCCTTGAGCCACTGAGCCCTCGCGAACTGTTGGTCAACTGCCTGAATAACCAGAAGGACTTTTCAGGGACCGTTGATGTAGACCCAGCCCTTGACGAACTCGAGATACTTGCCGACAAGCGGGGATTTGAGCGAATCGTGAGCAACCTGGTTGACAACGCCGACAAGTATGCTCGGGGCCTCGACCGGGTTCGAGCCGAGAAACACGGGAATCACCTCAGGTTGTTCTTTGAAGACCGCGGGCCCGGGATTTCAGATCACGACAAGGTCAGGATATTTGACCGCTTTGCTCGGGGGACCGGAAAGGACAGGCGGATGGCCGGTCGTGGTACCGGGTTGGGTCTGTCAATTGTCCAAGAACACGTCAGGACACTTCGCGGGAGCGTCTGGGTCCAAGACCGGCCTGGTGGAGGGTGTTCGTTTATCATAGACATTCCAATCAAGGGATCCCAGGAAAGTCTACGAGAGACGACCCCCTAACCAGGGGCCATTATTGACGAAGTATCTAGGAAGGCCTAAGCCCGAACCACTTCCATATCCTCTGTCAGAAGATCGTCTCTCGATAGAAACTCGACCGCACTGTCCAGATCGGCCGTCATGGTTACTAGCCGATCAAATCCGGTCATCTTGAGTAGTTTTGAAACGTTGGGCTTGGCCGAACACACGGCCAACCTACCTCCCCCCTCTCGGGTCCGGTGGACCATTCCAATCAGGGCACCCAGGCCGGTTGAGTCTAAAAAGGATACCCCGGACATGTCGATCAAGATCTTAGAGGTAAAGTCTAGATCGGACAGGGCCTCTCGGAAGGAGGCCACCGTATATGAGTCCAGCTCCCCCTCGGGCTTACAAACCTGAAAGTCGTCCCGGTCAAAAAGGGCAATTTCTAACACCCTTATATGATGCACACAAACCCGCGTGTTCTGCTACGGTTTTGGCTTTAGTTATTGTGTCTTTTTAGTTACCAACCTGTAATAAACCACTCAACGCAACCGGACCTACTCTACGTGAGAGATCTGGAGAGGTGGATTACTCTTGGACGAGTTCTATCAGGGTTCCAAAGGATCCCTTGGGGTGCACGAAAGCAATTGTTGTCCCCCGAGATCCCGGGCGGGGAACCTCGTCGATTAGCCGACCCCCGGCCTCTCTCACCGCTTCGATTGCCTCCTGGCAGTTGTCTACCCGGTAGCCCACGTGGTGGAGTCCCTCACCTTTTGAGTCGAGAAACCGGGCAACCGGCGAGTCATCCCGGGTCGGGGTGAGTAGTTGCACGTACGAGTCGGCCACCTTGAGTAGGGCCTCCTCTACGCCATCCTTTTCGACGAGTTCTCGGTGCTCGACCTGGCACCCGAAAGCCTGTGAGTAGTACTCGATTGCCCCATCGAGATCTCGAACGGCGATTGCCACGTGGTCTATCTCGGTCAGGTGAATAGGGGAGCCCATCACAACTCTCCGAGGAAATCGAGACATTGAGTTCTAACACACGTCATCTCAGCGTCGCCTAAAAAGGGTTAGTTTTTCCTCGCCGACTCGGTTGCGGGTGTCTGGGTCGGTCACGCCGAGTCCCTCGGTGGGCGCCAGACACAGGACCCCGATCTTTCCCTCGTGGAGATTGTGGTGGACCTGATAGGCGGCCTCCCCGGTCTCGGTTAGGGGGAATACGCTTGACAGGATTGGCTGGATCGCCCCACGACTGATTAGTCGATTGGCCTCGTCGGCTTCCTTATAGTTAGCAAAGTGACTCGACTTGATCGACTTGAGCTTCATCCACAGATGTCGGTTATCGTACTCGATCATGTAGCCCGAGGTCGCCGCGCAGGTAACCACGAGGCCCCCGCGCTTGGCCACGAACACCGATGCCCCCATGGTCTGGCGACCGGGATGCTCAAAGACGATGTCCGGGTCGTCTCCAACCAGGGACCTGATGTCCTTTCCAAACCGTCTCCACTCGGCCTCGTCTTGGGTTGTGTCGTCCTTCCAGAACTTATACCCCCCGGCCTTGCGGTCGATCACGTATTGGCAGCCTAGGGACTTGAGTAGGTCAACCTTGTCTGAAGATGAGACCACTCCAACCGGTATTCCTCCCCCGTTGAGCACGTACTGGACGGCATATCCGCCTAAGCCTCCTGTGGCCCCCCAGATGAGTACAATATCACCCTGTTTCATGTCGGCCCCGTTTTTAGATACCAACATGCGATAGGAGGTCGAGTTACACAGGGCATTACACGCCGCCTCCTCCCAGGTCAGATGCTCGGGTTTAGCCATGAGCTGGTTGGCCTTCACCAAGGCCAGATCGGCCAGGCCGCCAAAGTTAGACTCAAAGCCCCAAATTCTCTGGTTGGCTGCGAGCATTGAATCATCGTGGGCCGAGGGATCTTGATCGTCTACGTAGTTGCAGTGAACTGTCACCCGGTCTCCGGGCTTCCAGTTCCTCACGGCCGACCCGACTGCTATCACGACCCCCGAGGCGTCCGAGCCGACTACGTGATAGGGGAGGTCGTGGCGCTTGCCCCACCTAGACTCCTTGCCCAGGCGTTTTAGAAACCCGAACGTGGGAAGGGGCTCGAAGATAGACGTCCAGACCGTGTTGAAGTTAATCGCCGAGGCCATCACGGCGACAAAAGCCTCGTCGGGGGCCAATTCGGGGGTCTCGACCTCTTGAACCCGGAGGGACTTTCTGGGGTCCTTGTCACTTGAGGCCATCCCGTCAAACATGGCCGAGTCACTCTCTAAGACGACAGCCCCCCGGTAGGTCTTGGGGATCGGGATCGCCTCAAACGCCTCGGGCCCGGCAACTGCTTCAATTGCTTCTAAATATTGTTCCACGCGAAAAATCTAGTGGAAACCAAGCCAAGCTTGCTAGATCAACCCGCGCCTACCCGGGCCAGGACCTAGGGTTACCCCAGTGAGACTGCTAAGCGTACGTGTTTACTGCCCCCGTGGCCGCCCCAGAGATCGATCCCATTGAGGCCGCGGTACCTGCGGCGTCCAAGGTCGCGAGGGCCTGACCAGCACTAAGGGCCGGGTTGTTGGTTCCCCCCATCGAGGCCACGTTTGAGGCCAGGCTCTGCTGGAGTTCTAGGGCTAGTTGTAGGGCCCCTCCAGCTGCACTTGCGTTTACTGAACTCATACTCATGGCCTCCTGTAAGTCTTTGACGAGTCCCCAGGCTCGGCTGTCTCGCTATCTAAGTGTACCTCACATAATCGGAAAAAGCACCCGAAAACTTTAGAGACTAAAGTCCTTCAGAATCCGTCCTTTGCTAGAGACTATGCTAGAGGTTACCTTTAGTAGCATAAACTCACAGACCCAAGAAATGAGGTTTACATGCCCGGTTCATACATTCTAGGTGGTGCCCGGACCCCAGTTGGCAAGCTCTCGGGGGCCTTTGCCGGATTTAGCGCCATGGATTTAGGTGGGTTAGCCATAAAGGCCGCCCTGGACCGGACCGGGATCAGTCCCGGCCAGGTCGACTACGTGATCATGGGCCACGTGATCCAGGCCGGGGCTGGCCAGATCACGGCTCGCCAGGCCGCAGTAAAGGCCGGTATTGCCATGTCGGTTCCGGCGACCACGATCAACAAGGTCTGCCTGTCGGGGATTAACTCGATCTACCTGGCCGACCAGCTGGTCTCGTCAGGGGAGTTCGACATTGTCGTGGCCGGGGGGATGGAGTCTATGACGAACGCCCCCTACCTCCTTCCCGGGGCCCGGGCCGGCTACCGGATGGGCGATTCTAAGGTGGTCGACTCGATGATGTACGACGCTCTGTTCTGTGCCTTTGACATGTGTGCCATGGGAGAGGGAACCGAGAAGTACACCGCGGCCAAGTCCATCTCACGGGACCGACAAGACGAGTTGGCTGCGCTAAGCCACGAGAGGGCCTCCAAGGCGATCAAGGACGGGAAGTTTGCTGACGAGATCGTTCCCGTTGAGGTCCCCCAGCGAAAGGGAGACCCCCTCATAGTCGACACCGACGAGGGGGTACGACCTGAGACCACCCTTGAGAGCCTATCGGGTCTACGCCCGGCCTTTGACAAGGCGGGCACGATCACGGCCGGGAACGCCTCGCAGATTTCTGACGGGGGGGCCTGTGTGGTAGTTGTCTCCCGGGCCACCCTAGACAGGCTCGGGCGCGAGCCCCTGGCAGAGATCATCGGCTATGGCCAGGTGGCTGGACCTGATGCCTCTTTGCTCACCCAGCCGTCTCGGGCTACAAAGGCCGCCCTTGACCGAGCCAAACTCTCTCTGGGCCAGGTTGACTTGTTCGAGATCAACGAGGCCTTCGCGGCCGTGGGGGTTGCCTCTATGGACGACCTCGGAGTTGGGTCTGATGTGGTCAACGTGAACGGGGGAGCCATTGCAATTGGACACCCGGTTGGGATGTCGGGAACGAGAATCTCTTTGACCTTGGCCAATGAACTCAAGCGACGTGGCGGGGGTATCGGGGTGGCCTCACTTTGTGGAGGTGGCGGCCAAGGCGACGCCCTGGCAATTCGGGTTTCCTAGACTATCTGAGGTTGCCGAAATCCAACAGGGTGTTGACTCGTGATTATTTGATCGTGACCCCAACAAAGTCGTCTCGGAGCTTCTTCTGAATTACGGTCTCTTGTGAGGCGATAGGTAGCTCACGAGGTCTAGGCGGGGAACCGGGTTGACGTTGAGTTGGTCTCTCCCGGTTGTCTTGGGGAGCGATTGTGTCGGTGGAGACCACCGGCCTGGGAGCCGGTTTCTTCACTACTACCTTACGCTCGGGCATCTTGAACGGGGTCTTGGCTTCGAAGAAGGGAATCCCGATCAAGACGGCTAATACGACAAGACCCAAGGCGAGAGCCGGGAGATAGATGAGTACGACCACGAACACGATCACAAAAGCCCACAGGTAGCTCACAATCCGTCCAAAGATGTCGGTAATCGACTCGTCTTTCAAAGCGTCCTCCATAACGCGAGCTCTGTACTATTTGACCTCTAGAACAATTCTACCCTACCCACTGTGATCTGGCCACCAGAATTTTCTAGGGCTGTGGCAGTCTAGAAGGTTACTCCAGGGCTCGCCGACCTGCGAGGGCCTTGGACAGGGTCAGTTCGTCGGCGTACTCCAAGTCTCCCCCCACCGGAAGTCCACTGGCAATGCGCGACACGGTAATCCCTGAGGGCTTTAGCATTCGGGCGATGTACATCGCTGTAGCCTCGCCTTCCATGTTGGAACTCGTGGCCACGATCACCTCGGTAGTCTCTGCGCGCTCCACCCTCTCTTGGAGTTCCTTGATCCGGATCTGATCTGGCCCCATTCCCTCCATGGGGCTTATGACGCCCTGCAGGACGTGGTAGGTCCCCTTATAGGTTCCGGTCTTCTCGATCGAGATCACGTCCTTGGGCTCTTGCACGACACATATCACCGTCCGATCCCTTGAAGGGTTCTGACAGGTCGGGCACAACTCTCCAATGGCTACGTTAAAGCAGACCTTGCACAGGCCGACCTGGGTCGTGGTCTGAACTATTGTCTCGGCCAACCGGCGAGAGTAGTCCTTGGGTATCTGGAGCAGATAGAACGCAATTCTCAGGGCCGACTTGGGGCCAATGCCCGGTAGCCTGTTTAGCTCATCAATTAGATCTTGGACGGGATCGGGAAAGAGGGACAACCCAAGCTACCTTACGTTCACGACAGTCATGACGCCCTAGTCATCAAGACTCATCTGGCTAGCCCTCAACTAAGGTTGCACCCGGGAAGTCGCGCATGAAGATCTCGTGTGCCCGGGCCTTGGCCTGTTCCTCGTCTAGGTACTCATCAGGCGAGGTAACTAGGTCGGCCTCGTCTTCTACCAGACTAGATGATAAAGATTTTACCTCGGTGGCATCTAAGGTCACGACGACCTCAAGGCGAACCCCAAAGTGAGAACTCAGAGCCTTGACGACCTCGTCTACATGTTCGTGGGCCCGTTCGATTACCCCCTTGGACGGGAGTGCCACAAGGGCTGTTCCGGGTTCTGAGTCCAAAAAGCGCCCTTCCTGGAAGGCCAGACGGGCCTTTTGCGTTAGTGATCCCAGCACGACGTTGCCCCAGGCCTTTGTTATCTCGTCCCGAGATGGATATGACTTGGTAAGGGGTTCGACCTTGTCTCTAGTGTTCTCGGGGTTAGATCCAAGAGCATTCGCGGTCCCGTATCTCATAGTCAAGGCTTGGGCAGCGCTTAGATCTCCCCGGGCCTGATAGGGGGCCACGGTAGGTCGGGATTGTGGTGACCTGGCCGTGTCGAGCCTTTCGCGAGACGTCTTTCCCGATTCGGAAACGGGCTGGCCAGAGTTTCCCCCACCCGGACCAGGTGCTATAGGTCCTCCCGAAGTGACCACGGGCGGATTTGTTGCCCTTGAAACAGACTCTGGGCCGGGTGACCTGGAAGGTATCTGGGCACCGGTGGTCTGATTTGAATTGCCCGGGCGTGGCCCATCTCCCTCAAGGCGCTCAAGTCGTTGCACGATAGAGTCTAGAGACGTGTCTAGATCGCTCTGAGTTAGCCGGGCCAAAGCGACCTCCAGAGATATTCGGGGGTCAACTGCGCTCCTCATGTCAACTAAGACCTTTCCAAGGACCTCCATGGCGCGCACCAGTGAGACCAGCCCAAGGCGCTTGGATTCTGAGATGACCTGGGTGAGTTCACTGGCCTCCAACTCGACCAGTTCTGGGGCAAAGGTGCCCAAGAATCCATTTCTCATGCGCTCTAGGAGGGACGTGGCGATCACCTGGGGCTCAATTCCCTGATTGATCGCCCCGGCAAGTTCAACCAACACGCTCCGGGTGTCAGACTCAATTATGGCCCCCACGAGGGGTCCGGGAGAAAAGTCATCCACGGTTCCCCCCGAGGCGGCCTGGTCTAAGGCCGACAGGGCGTCGCGAGCAGATCCCCGGGCCTTTCGAACGACTGAGCCGACCACGTGGGCGTCTAGGTCTATGTCTGCCCGGGAGGCCACTTGGGACACCAGGGACTCAATGATCTCAGATGAGAGCAGGTGGAACTCAAAGTGCTGAGTACGAGATCTGATTGTCGGGAGGACCTTTTGGGGGTCCGTGGTGGCCAGCACAAAGATCACTCTAGCCGGGGGCTCCTCTAAGGTCTTGAGCAAGGCATTAGACGCCGCCGTCGAGAGCATGTGGACCTCGTCAATTATGTACACCTTCCAGTTGCCCGGGGTGGCCAGGGCCGACCGGGCCACCAGGTCCCGCATGGCCTCCACCCCGTTGTTTGAGGCCGCGTCCAGTTCGTGGACGTCCAGAGAAGACCCGTCGGTAATAGACCGGCACGAGACACAACCGTTACAGGGCTCTCCGTCGGCCGGCTCCAAGCAATTGAGGGCCTTGGCAAAGATCCGGGCCGTGGACGTCTTGCCGGTCCCCCGGGGTCCACTAAAGAGGTACGCGTGCCCAATCCGGCCCGACTTGACCGCCCCTTGGAGGGCCCGGGTAACGTGGTCTTGGCCTAAGACGTCCCCAAAACAACCCGGTCTGAACCGGCGGTATAGGGACTGATACTCCTCAGGCATTCCCGGACCTCCCCGGACCGCCTGTCGACTCGACTAAAACCATTACGACCCCTGAGCATACACGGTCTTGCCCGGGGTCAGCCGAGCGCGAGAACCAGATTTACCGCGGCACCCGAGAGTTACCGTTGAGAGCTGCTGCCTTCCGACCCTGACCCGGTTCGCGGGCTCCCGTTGCGCAGGACCCAGTTCTCGCGCTCAGCTGACCCAAATGGGCAATTTTTGACGAATCCCTGATAGTCTTGCCAACTATATTGTACGGGATTTTGTCTTAGAGGCAGAATATCGGAAATTACGGAGGAGTGCGAGAGCGGCCGAATCGGCACGACTGGAAATCGTGTGTCCTGCAAGGGACCGTGGGTTCAAATCCCACCTCCTCCGCCAAATAACCCGCAAAGGGTCGACATTAAGGCAGTAACCTGAGGTGTGATGGAAGACTATTTCGCCTACATGGCACAGGCCCTCAACGAGGCCAACAAGGCGGCCCTTCACGGGGACGTCCCGGTGGGGGCAGTAGCCGTGGCCAACGGCCAGGTCATAGCCGCCCGTCACAACGAGAAAGAGCTCAGGCAAAATCCGACCTGCCATGCAGAGATCTTGCTCGTCGACGAGTTGGCCAGGGCCAGGTCGAGCTGGCACTTAGACGGGGTCACCGTGGTTCTTACTCTAGAACCCTGTCTCATGTGCATCGGGGCCCTCTTGGCCGCCCGGGTAGAGAGGGTGGTATTTGGGGCCCATGATCCCAAGGCCGGGGCATGCGGGACCCTGTACAACCCGGGTTGTGATCCCCGACTCAACCACCAGATCGAAATCGTGGGGGGCGTGCGTGAAGTTGAGTGTTCAGCGCTGTTGGCCGACTACTTTGGGCACATACGTAACAGTCGGGGCGACAAGGACTAAGTTTTGCGGTAAAGTTCATGGCACGAAACCCGCCTGTTTAGGCCAGGCGTTCGACAGCAAGGAACTTCCCGCATGATCTTTCAACCATACCCTCTTACGCTGAAAGGACTACCAAGTGGACCGGCTTAGTGGACTAGATGCCGCTTTTTTGTATCTCGAGACCTCAAGTTTGCACATGCACGTGTCCATGGCGGCAATCTTTGACCCAACCACCGTGCCCGGGGGATACAGCTTTGAGGGTATGCGTAACTTTATCGGGTCACGAGTGCCCAAGGCCCCCCTGTTCCACCGCAAGATCGCCGAGGTCCCCCTGCGTCTGGGTCACCCGTACTGGATTGACGACGAGAACTTCGATCTGGACTACCACGTAAGACGAGCCGCTCTGCCCGGGCCGGGATCCATTGAAGACCTGGCCGTGTTCGTGGGTGACGTGAATTCTCGGCAACTAGACCGGTCCAAGCCCCTCTGGGAGATGTACTTCGTCGAGGGTCTTCAAGGGGGCAATATTGCCATGGTGTCCAAGATCCACCACTGCACCATCGATGGGGTCTCGGGGGCCGAACTCCTCGGGGAGCTCTTTGAACTAGAGCCCAATGCTCCGCCCACACAGGTTCCCAAGATCGAGGCCTCGACCCGGCTTCCTACCGATGCCGAGCTTATTGGCCAGGCCTTAATCCAGAGACTGACCAAGCCCATGGCCATTACCAAGTTGGCCTGGAAGACGGGCAAGTCGGTATTGGATGTGCGTAAGCTCAGGCAACTGGCCACGTCAGACTCGGCCAAGGCGGCTTTGCCACTCACGGCCCCGAGGACATCTCTAAATGCCGCCCTTACCCCGCATCGCAAGATCGCCTTCTCATCGGTCTCCCTAGATGACGTAAAGCGGCTGAAAAACAAGGTGGGTTGCACGGTAAATGACGCCGTCTTGGCCATATGCACGCGGGCCCTGCGCAGTTATCTGATCGAGGGGTCTGAGCTACCTGACATACCCTTGATCGCGACTGTCCCGGTGTCGGTGCACAACCACGGTGAAGACATAAGTGGGTCCAACAAGGTCTCGGGGATGTTCGTGGGCCTACCAACCTATGAGCCAGACCCCCTAAAAGTTATCGACCTGATCAAAGACGGGACCAAGGGGGCCAAAGAAGAGCACAACGCTCTGGGGGCCGACGCCCTGCTTAACTGGGCCGAGCATGCTACCCCGACCGTGTTTAGTGCGGCCGTGCGAACCTACACTCGGCTCAAGTTATCTGAGCGTCACCGGCCCGTCCAAAACCTGGTCATCTCCAACGTTCCAGGTCCTGACTTTCCACTCTATTTTGGAGGAGCCGAGTTGGTGGCAGGTTTCCCCTTGGGACCGCCCATGGAAGGTGCTGCACTCAACATTACCGTCATGAGCTACCGGGGTGTTCTCAACTGGGGTCTAGTAGTGGGAGCCGAGGCGGTTCCACGCGTCTGGGAGATCGCCGACTTTATTCCCGAGGCCCTCGATGAGCTACTAAATGCCGCCGGGCTCGAAGCTGCCAAGCCCATGGGAGTTACCGAACATCGCAGGACGATCAACAAGGCAAAACAAAAGTCAGCTAAGGCGAGCATGTCTAACCAGGTATCGTCCAACGGGAAACAGCAAGACCCTCTTCCCGACTCTTCAGACGTGGCCTAAACCTGAGCCACGTGCTCGGCTGGTAATTGCCCCGGGCAAACGATTAGGGTAGAGCCCGGAGGGATGCGAGAGTGGCCGAATCGGACGGTCTCGAAAACCGTTGTGGGTCCTGCCCACCGTGGGTTCAAATCCCACTCCCTCCGCCAGGTGTCGGACAAAAAAACTGGCCCCCGAAAGGAGGCCAGTTGGGTTCGACATAAAGTCTTATTGTAGCAACGGCTCTCACCCCGATTTGCTAAAATATAAGTTTATAATATCGAAAGGGGAAAGCAAATGCAAGCTGAACGATACACCCTAGGATTGGATGTCGGAATTGCGTCAGTTGGTGCCGCACTGCTGGGAGAGGATCGACTCATTGACCTTTTCGTCCGGACCTTTGACAAGGCCGAGGTGGCCGACACGGGTGAATCATTAAATTCAGTCCGTAGGACGAAAAGGCTCACAAGGCGGCGGCTTGGGAGGAGGGCTCTAAGACTAAAGGACGCTCGAAAGCTCTTTTGGGATGTGGGTTTGATTCCAAATACCGGTCCACCGACGAATTTAACAACTTCGCCGTGGGAGCTTCGGGCACAAGGACTAGATCGGAAGCTGTCAAATGGAGAATGGGCGGCCGTGCTATATCATATTCTGAAACACCGAGGATTTCAGTCGACTCGCAAGGCCGAAGAAGCAAAAGACAAGGAAGCCGGACAAATGCTTGCAGGAGTTGGCCGAATTGAGTCCCGACTCGCTGAAACTGGTTATCGAACTCTTGGTGAGTTATTTGCGCGAGATGACGAGTTCTCGTTACACAAGCGCAACAAGAGAGGTTCTTACGAGAATTCGTTTTCACGCGATCTTCTCGTTGAAGAATTCACTTATCTCTTTGAGAAACAGCGCTCATTAGGCAATACATTCGCAAATGATGCCTTTAAGAATAGCGTGATGCATTTACTTATGCGGAGGCGTCCTGCGCTGTCTGGTGACTCTTTACTCAAAATGGTTGGTAAATGCACATTTGAACCAGCTGAATTTCGGGCACCACGTGCAAGTTATTCGGCCGAGAAGTTTATCTGGCTTTCAAAATTGAACAACATTATTGTAACCAAACGTGGTACGAAAGTCAGATTGATTGACCTAGTTGACGATGGAACATATTTGAATCTTCGAACGCTTCCTTTTACCAAGAAGTCAGCCGTGACTTTCAAAGATTTGAGAAAAGTGGCAGGACTTTCTGAATCTTTTGAATTCCCCGCTGGCCAACTTGTAAGTGATAAGGGTGAAGAGTCCAAGTTATTTGAGGCAAAGGGCTACCACGAAATTCGAAAGATATATAAAAACTGGGCTAGGGACTGGAAAGATGTTGCGGCAAATAGCTCGGTTCTTGACGGTATAGCGTATGCCCTTACGGTGTACAAGAACGACAGTGAGTGCTTGGCATTCTTGAAAGAAAATGGAGTTAGTCCAGATATTGCAGAAGCACTAATATCAAAATTGTCGTTTTCAACATTCGTTCATCTTTCAACAGTAGCGATCACCAAGATCCTTCCATTTCTAGAATCCAAGCAGCGCTATAATGAAGCGGTAGTAAGCGCAGGTTATGAACATCACAGTTACTTCATTCAGGAAAAAAAGGGCATTAAAATTCCTCCGCTGAAATTTGAAGACTACCGAAATCCCGTGGTCTATCGTGCATTGAATCAAACCAGAAAGCTTTACAACGCGATTGTAGACAAATACGGACCCCCAGATGAAGTTCATATTGAACTGGCACGAGATCTGTCCAGATCGCACGCAGAGCGAGATAAAATAAAAAGGCGACAAGATGAATATAGGAAAGTCAAAGATCAAGATGTAATTCATTTCAATGAAACTTTCGGCCAACTACCAAGAAAAGATCAGCTTCAAAAGTGGGCACTCTACCGAGAGCAAGGTGGACAGTGCCCGTATTGTCAACTAGGGCTTGATTGCGCTCAAGTAATCTCTGATGGCCAATATTCCCAAATTGATCACATCATACCGTTTTCTAGATGCTTTGACGATAGTAAAAACAACAAAGTGTTGTGTCACATAAAATGCAACCAAGACAAGTCCAGCATGATTCCCTTCGAATACTTTGGTTCGACAAGTGAGTCGGAGAAATGGAAGCAATTTGTTGGATGGGTTGAAACTAGCGCGCTCAATCAAGGGAAGAAGGGCCGGCTGTTAAAGGACAATATTGCTGATACCCTTGAAGGGTTCATTGACCGGAATCTAAACGATACCCGCTACATTGCACGAGCGCTGAAAGCACTAATTGAAAATAACGTGGAGCTACATCCGGATTCTGATCGCAAAAGAGTTCTAGTAATTTCAGGTTCGGCGACCGCAATATTACGTCGCCAATGGGGAATCTTGAAAATCCGTGAAAACGGGGATTTACATCACGCTCGTGATGCGGCGGTAATTGCTGCTTGTTCAGCTAAGATTATTAAAAAGATAGCTAACTATTCAAAGTCAAGGGAGACAAAGTTTGCTCAGAAGCTAGAATTCCCTGTGCCGTGGCCGCACTTTCGGGAAGAATTAGAGGCACGGTTGTCTTCTAATCCGCAATTATCGCTAAAATCGCATCCTGGTTTAGCCGATAAGTATGGAGTGGCGATGAATTTGGTTAGGCCCGTGAGAGTTTCGAGAGCACCTAAGCGATTGAACTACGGAGCCGCTCATCAAGAGACGATTAGGTCTGCGAAGCTTCTTGAGCAAGGGTTATCTTGGGTGCGAACTGACCTCAAGGACCTAAAAGCTTCTGACATTGAAAAAATTGTAGGTTTCAACGATCCGCGGAACAAACCTCTCATTGATGCAATTAGAAGACGACTGGATGAGTTCGGAGGTGAGGCCAACAAGGCCTTTCAAGAACCGTTGTACAAGCCAGCTAAGGATGGGAGTACGGGGCCAATTGTTAGATCGGTAAAAGTACTTTCGACGCAAGTTAGTGGTTTTAGAGTCCGAAATGGCATCGCCGATAATGCCGACATGATGCGAGTAGACATCTTTACTGACGGCAAGAATTTCTTTGCCGTACCGGTATATGTTTCAGATGCTGTTAGAGAGATGCTACCGATGAAAGCGGCGGTGCCACACAAATCGGAAAATGAGTGGGTTGAGATGAGCGAGAAATATGAATTTAGGTTTTCACTTCATCCAAACGATTGGATATGTATAGTGAAGAAGAACGGGGAACTCATTGAAGGCTATTTTGGGAGTATGAACCGCAATACGGCAAGTATATCTATATGGTTGCATGACCGCGATAGGAGAAAGGGTAAGGATGGCCAAATAATAAGTATTGGAGTAAAAACCCTGAAGTCATTCGAACGGTTTGAAGTGGATATGCTCGGCAATCTGTATAAGTCCCATGCAACCCAACGAATGCCCGTTTATAGGAGCTAAATTATGGCTTGGCGTAGCGTGGTCATCTCGAATCCAGCTTCGCTAAGTCTTCAACATAAATCATTAATAGTTGATCAAGATAATAACAAGGTCAGCGTTCCATTGGAGGACGTTTCTGTACTGGTCATCGATCAGCCACACGTAAGAATCTCCTCCAGTCTTCTGACGGCCTGCGCTGAAAATCAGATAGCAACAATTTTTGTGGGATTCAACCATGTTCCAGTCGGGACTTTGATGCCGTACTTGCCGCATTCGAGAACTCTAAAAGTGCTTCGCGAGCAAATGCTCCTTTCATTGCCTCGCAAAAAGAGAATTTGGCAACAGATAATAAGGCGTAAAATTCTCAATCAGGCCCAAGTGTTATCGCATGGAGGGCATTTCAAAGAAGCAGCACAACTGTGCAAGTATTCTTCAAATGTTCAATCAGGCGACAGTGGTTACAGAGAATCTCTTGCAGCCCAAATCTACTTCCCAGCGCTCTTTGGAAAGGGGTTCACGAGAGATAAAGATATATTTTTCAATGCAGCCCTAAACTATGGATATAGCATTATTCGTTCTGCAATCGCTCGGTCATTAGTGGGTTACGGGTTTGTAACTGCGCTCGGAATAAATCATCGAAGTGAACAAAACCAGTTTAATCTCGCTGACGATCTTTTCGAACCATTTCGACCACTTGTTGATGATTTTGTTGTTAGTGAATTTTCCGATGCTCTACAAACTAACCTGGAACCACAGATCAAGGCACAGCTTGTGAATATTTTGAACACTGACGTCGTGTTTTCGCTAGACGAGAAAATCAGTAGCCGGCGCACGGTATTGGCAGCAACAGAAGCAATTGTTGTGGGCTACAGTCAAATTCTTTCGGAGAAACGCAACACTCTCGAAATGCCGATTATCGTATCGAATTCGGCCAAATCAGTTGATCTGGAAATTGAAGATTTTGAGTAACGAGACGAGACGATTCTTGCGCCTGATTGTGTTGTTTGATCTTCCAACTACTTCGAAAATCGAAAAGAGGGCT
Source organism: Acidimicrobiales bacterium (assembly GCA_027452005.1). Lineage (GTDB taxonomy): Bacteria > Actinomycetota > Acidimicrobiia > Acidimicrobiales > JAKAVM01 > JAKAVM01. Next base: position 471 of record DAIDHF010000023.1, on the reverse strand, counting down.
TATGTGAAGTTTCGGAAATTTCTTTTGGGAGATGGTTATGACATGATTCAGTGGTCAGTATACGGACGCGTTGTAAACGGTTTCGATGATTTCGAAAAGCACCTGAAGCGCTTGTCGGCTAACCTTCCATCTGCCGGAGCTGTCAGATATTGGCAGATGACAGAAAAGCAGTTTGTTTCCTCTAAGGTCTTGGTGGGCAAGCTTTCAAAACAGGAAAAAACGGTAAATTCCTCACAACTACTGCTCTTTTAAAGGTTGAATTTTCATAGCAATATTGATCAAATAGCAAGCTCTACCTGCACTTATATGTCTGGGTATCGTAGCACATCGGGGTGAGAGAGGGAGCTACAACGTAGTTGTCCCAGTAGCCGAGGTCGAGGCCATCGTAGCACATCGGGGTGAGAGAGGGAGCTACAACCCCAGCCCAAGGTTCAGTTGTAGCTAGGGGATCGTAGCACATCGGGGTGAGAG
>DAIDHF010000022.1 GCA_027452005.1 Acidimicrobiales bacterium | reverse complement strand
TCCAGCCGCGCCAGAGACTGGGCAGTAGTGACCACCAGACGAGAACGTCAGGGATACTAAAAAGCTGTCTACCCCCTCCAATTTGCCATGGGAGGGGACCGAACATAAACAATGGCATACCAATAGGTAGATAGAACAGAGCGTGCTTTCCAGTGGAGATGTCCGAACTGGGCAAGAAACCACTTGATGCCCCGGTGGCACTACTAGAGCGTACATTGTTGATTTGGGCGAGACTTGTTGTAGCGAGCAAGTGGAATCCCGAATAACCAATTCCCAGTCCGAGTACTGCGCCACCAGCAATAGCCGCAATCAAGAATGTCGCAAACGTATTCTTGGCCTTTCGCTGTAGTAACAGTGCCACGAGAAATCCACCAGCCATTAGAGCTCCAACGCTAGCTCGCCAGACAAAAACCAGGATAACCGAAGACCCCAACGCAACGATGGCCCCGAATGACATTTTCTTTGTTAACCGAATACACGCGTTGATACCAAGTGCAATGCCAAAGTAGATTCCCGACTCTCGAAGCATTTGAGAACTCCAGATGAGAAATCCGGGCATGAAAAGACAGAGGGGAGGAATATATTTCGCAGCCTTTTCTCCAAAAAGCCGATCCGTGGCGTCATACAGGAGCGGAATCATGGCCGCGGCGAATGCGGCGTCAACTGCCATCCCCGCGCTCGCCTGGTTCCCGAAAACTGAATAAAGTATAGCCAGGAGGTAGAAGAATCCATCCTTCCCCGCTGGAAGGCCGGGCATGGGTCCAATACCCTGCCAGTGTTGTCTTAGAGCTATTGCACCATAGTTATAGGTCTGGGCATCGCCTCCAAAGTAGTTAGTCAAAGTATTTGAACTCCAGATAATCTCGCCGATTACTAGGTGGACGAAGTAGGCCCCGATTGTCCAGAGCATCAACTTTTGCTTTGTCGTGTAGGGTTTGTTCCCAAAAAGCCCGTTTACCATTATTGTCAGAATTGCAAGCACGGAAATCATGGGAACTATAAGCGCTGGTAGTGCCGGGGATCGCGGTATGAGTATCCCAATCAGTACCGCTATGAGACACCCTCCTGCCAACCACGACAGGTTTGACAGGGAGAAGCTAAACGTACTTGCCCGAAGTCTGTAGATTGAGCCATCGGCCATTCTTTGGAGAAGAGACCTAATCTTAGAGAAAGATGCCATCAACCTACTGGGAACCGTAGTCCAGCTCTGGAGAATCGGTGTTCTTCAATAGGCGCAAATTGGAATCGTCGAGATCTTTGATTATCTTTGCCGGAACCCCACCAATTACCTTATCTGTAACTAGGTTTGAGCTAGTTACTACCGACCCCATGGCGACAATATTTCGATCTGCAATTGTTACCCCTGGACCCACTCTGATCTCAGATCCCAGATAACAGTTATCCCCGATCTCTATTGGCTTGGTAGCCTGTCTGACGTGGGTCCACAATGACGAGTTTCGCCCAGCCACTATTGAATAGTTCCCAATTGATACCCGGTCAGTAAAGTCGATCTTATGACCTTCGGTAATACTTACATTCTGGCCACAGCAAAATTCTGGGGTGTAATCGTTGTAAACCTCTGGGTCAACAATTGAATTGATTACATTTAGTCGGATAACCTCACTTCGGTCACCTATTGATATCTTGGAACCTCCTCGAAAAACGTTCAAGTGTCCAATCTTGACCCCGTTGCCAATTTCTAACTGATCGGTTTCAATAAAGAGGTTGCCGTGTCCGATCCTTACACCATTTCCAATCCGGCATGATTTGACATCAATTATGCTCAAACCTATCTTGACGTCTTTGCCGATGTTATAGCCGAGTAGGACGCGCAAAACAATAGGGGTCAGCCTGGATGGCAAGAGTGCAATAATACCTGCGACAATGCGTTTCATAACTCGTTAGTTCCCACTTGGCCTAATCATCACGAGATTTCTTGTAAACTTCCCACATTCTTTCAGCCAACCCCTGAGCCAAGACGTTAGCGTCATGGTGCTCGCACGCATAGTTTCGACCTGCGAGCCCCATAGACGTGCGTAACCCGGGGGAAACTAGCAGGTCCTCTATGCGATCGTACCACTCCTTGGGCGTCCGGGCGAAGAAATTTGTAACCGATTCAAGTCCGACTTCTCGCGCCTGGCCAACCGGGCTAGCCACGAAGGGTACTCCACATGCTAAGTATTGGACAGATTTTAGGGCTGATTTCCCTTCGGCCCAGGGTCCGGGAGATATTGGATAGAGGCCAATATCCAGTGACGCAAAGTCACCCGGCTCTCTTTCAAGGCTCCAGTCTCGAAAGACAATGTTGATGTTTCCTGGGACATTGATTTTCTGATTCCCATGGCCAACAATAAGGACTTGAAATTCGTGATACTTAGTCAACTGGTCTAATGCGGGGAACAATTCGACAAGCGCTGGAAATGTGGTGTGGGTTCCAATCCATCCAATCGTAGGGGTGTTTTCTTGAGGCTGAACCTCTTTGGGTTTATAGCAGCTCAAGTCAAGACAGCTCGGAATCAAGAAAGTCGGGGTACCCAAATTTCTGACGTGGCCTTCAATAAAGTTTGAACCGCAAGTGACCAGCCTGGCGCGTCGGATTAGTGCATTGGTCTTAGACGGAAACTTCAACATCCTGGCCAGTGTCCCATGGGTCGGGCTCTTATAGGGGATCCAGGTGGAGTCGTCTAAGTCGACTATTAGAGGCACCTTCCAGGCGCGAGTGGCCAGTACCTCAAGTACTGACGGGCCAAAGATGGCGGCCTCTCGTTGAACCCAAATAAGATCTGGGCGTGAGTTCTTTACGATCCGGACCCCACTTTTGAGGACGCGCCTTGCAATTTTCCCCGCCAGGCTTAGAGGTGAAGTGCTTTGGTACAACTCGCCAAAGGTTTCAGAGTCGAGCATTGGTTCCAGTTGGACGTCAATACCGTTTCTCGCGAGAGTATCGACAAACTGACAAACTCTCAGTCGTGTGGAGGCAGCCTCGATAGGGTACGAGGCTAAGGCCAGGACGGAGATCCTATTAGAAGTCAACGGTTGGAAACCAGGTTTAGATAGATAGTTTCAAGGTGATCAATCAGAACCGATGAGCTGAACTTGTTCAGGGCACTGACTTGCGCATTTGCCCCAAGCTTTTGTCGAATCCCAGGATTGTCAAATAGATGCCCAATTACTTGGGAGATCTGTGAAATATTCCCGTATTCAACCAGTACCCCGGTGTGTTGGTCGTCCACGACCGACCTAACCCCGCCAACGTCACTGGCAATTACTGGTCTCCCCGATGCCTGGGCCTCAATCAACGACACCGGCGTCCCCTCGTTGCGACTTGTTAGTAAGACACAGTCTAGTCCTGAATACACTTGATCTAAATCTGATCTAAATCCCAAAAAATGAACTCTGCTTGAAAGTCCCAGGTCGTTCGAGAGTTTCTCAAGGTCGCCTCGACACTCACCGTCACCCACGATCACGAGGTGAGAGTTATCTATTTCACGGACTGCTTGGATGGCATGTTCTACCGACTTTATCGGGACCAATCGTCCAACGACTCCTACAAGATAGGATTCTAGTGGAATTTCAAGCAGGTCAACCAAATAGTCTTCCCGGATGCCGGGTGTAAGTTGCGAGAATTTCGACAGGTCCAGGCCAAGAGGGACAACTTCTATCTGGTCAGGCCGTCCGATCTTGAACTCTAGAAGTTGGTCTTTGATCTCCAAACTCACGGCTATTAGGACATCCGTCCTTTTAGCAAGTTCTATCTCGATGTTTCTAAAGGTCGCATTTTTTAGTCTTGAGAAGTAACCGTCAAGAACATGTCCATGAAAAGTGTGAATAGTCTTTGGTCGAGCCGATTTTCTTTGAGACTTGGTAAAACTAGCAAGTCGCCCTATTGTCCCAGCCTTGGCCATATGAGTGTGAACGATGTCAGGGCGGACTTGACCTATCAGGTCCTTGGTTCGAGCAAGGGCGACCAGATCGAGCCAAGGGTTGACCGGCCTGACCAGGGGAACTCGCCTCAAGGTTACCCCGGGCACCATGAGTTCGCCCTCTTCTATGCTTGCAAGCCCACAAGCCAGGGTCGTGTTGAATCTTGGCGAAAGTGCACTTGAGAGCAGTAGTGCCTGCCTTGCCGGCCCTCCAATGTTAAGCCGGGTTATCAATCGTAAGATTGATATCTGGTCCTTCATCGCTCCAGACTACTACCAACCGTGTTGTTTCAGAAAGATCTCCAGAGTCAACAAGGTCCAAATAGCGTGTCCAAGTTCTTGGCCAGACATGTGAGCATCCAGCAGTGATCTTATGGCATCGGGGTCTAAGTATGTGGCAACACTTGCGTCATTAGCGCATAGGTTAGATTCAACATATCCGCGAAGATCCTCTCTAAACCAACGGTGGAGAGGAATGCCAAATCCATGTTTTTTTCTTGCCAAGAGTTCAGCTGGCAAGAGGTCTTGGACTGCCTCTTTGAGTACTCTCTTGAGATTCAAGCCAAAAACCTTATGTCGGTCGGGAAGGGCAATGGCATAACCCAGGAGGGCTTTGTCTAGAAAGGGCGACCTGACCTCCAGGCCGTGCGCCATGGACATCCTGTCTACCTTAGGCAGCAAGTCATCTAGTAGGTAGGTCTCAATATTGATCCGTTGAAGGCGTTGGAGCAAGGTTTGGTTTGGTGGATAAGAGTTCCAGAGCCGCTCATATCCCTCGGTCCCACGAGTTGGAGGTAGCAAGGTTAGCTTCCCGCGCCACTCGGAAGATACAAAGCTCATCCACTTGAGAAAGGCAAGATGGGGTGCTAGGTCAGCGGCTTCTAAGAGCCTGCCGATCTTGGCTCCGTATCCGGTAGATGCGGGTAAGACCCGATTTAGGGCTGATGAAAAAACCTTCAAAACAGGTTTTGGAATTTGGTGAAACTTGTCGACTGCCAGAGCGGCTGCAAATCTCTCGTATCCACCGAATAATTCGTCGCCTCCGTCCCCGCATAGAGCTACGGTAACTTGTGACTTGGTGAGCTCGGACAGAAGATAGGTTGGAAGGGCCGATGAGTCGCCAATGGGAGAGTCATAATGTCGCACAAGTGCCTCGATGTGGGACGAGGCATCTGGGTCAACCACAAACTCGGTATGATTAGTCTTATAGCGTTTTGCAATTGTCTCAGCATATGGGCGCTCATCAAAGCCTTCGTTGTCATTGAAGCCGATAGTGAAAGTATTGACTGGCTGGTTAGTAAGCCGAGCCATGATAGCTACTATTGCGGAAGAATCAATTCCTCCCGATAGAAAGGCCCCAAGAGGAACGTCTGATACCAACCTCTTTTCAACGGCCATTTCTAAAAGTCGCCTGACATTTCGTGCGCTTGCCTGAAAATTGCCTGAATTGCTACGTAAGTCGGGTGCGTCCGCCCCTAAACCTTGTTGGAGCTGATTTTGAATTGATAATGTCCAAAACGGTTCAATGGAGCAAGCTCCTGATATGCCACGCACAAGAGTGTGACCAGGCGGAACCGCGTAGATTCCTTTGAAAAACGTGTCCGGAGAAGGCACATATCCAAACGTCAGATAGGACAGCAAAACTTGATCGTTCAATTCATGAGGAACCCCGGGGTGTGCGAGGACCGCCTTGATCTCTGAGCCAAAAACAAACAGTGAAGGAGAGTCGTAATAATACAGCGGCTTTTTCCCTACAGGGTCTCGGCCAAGCATGATTTCGCGTCGTCGAGTGTCTAGTACTGCAAAGGCAAACATTCCGTCTAGCTTGTTAGCCAGTCGGCTAGGGCTATTGTATTCAGCTAGGTGCGCCAGTACCTCAGTGTCGCACTTTGTTGAAAGTTTATGGCCCGCTGCCTTGAGTTCGACTTGGAGAGATTTGAAGTTATATATTTCACCGTTCAAAACCGAGACAAAAGTTTCGTCCTCTGAACAAATTGGAGGGTCGCCAGTTTCAAGGTCAATAATTGATAGTCGGGCCTGACCAATTGAAATTCCTCGATCTTGATATATCCCCCGTGAGTCAGGTCCACGGTGTCCAATGGATTCTACCTGGTCAGATACTCCGCAGTCTTTTGAAACAATGTCTGGGTGAATGCACCCTGCGATTCCACACATAAACGTCCTACTTCAAATACTATCCGACATTTGATTTATTTGATATCTTCTCAAAACAAATGTGTTGTTCCGGCTGATTCACCGTATAGAAGGGCAATTTTCTGGGCTAAACTACGAGTTAATGAATACAGCTGTCAAGAAGGCCATATATCAAACAATCGACGGAATTACTTTAAGGCGAGGACTATCCAAGGCTGTAAACGGTGAAACGATTCGGTTCAAACCTGAATACTTTCGATATTATCCCACCAACTACGAACCGATAAAGCAGAAATTTCTACGTGAGCGCTGTATTCCCGAAAGTACCGTCATTGACGCGGGGGCTCACATCGGGATGTATTCAGTGTTTATGTCTAAATACGTTGGAGCTAGCGGAAGAGTGGTAGCCTTTGAGCCGACTCCAGCTACCAGGGTTCAATTGGAAACTATGCTGAAATTGAACTCTTGTTCAAATGTTGAGGTTCGCTCGGAAGCCCTCTGGAGTAAAAGCGGAGTCAAGAAGTTTTTCGACTCGCTTGACCCGGTATCGTGTGTCAACGGATTCGCGGATATGGCAACCGGAATGCATTACGAGGTTGAAACCCTTTCTTTGGACGAGCTGAATTTAACATCGGTTTCATGTATAAAGATCGACGTCGAGGGTTCAGAGATTGAATTACTCAAGGGAGCGTCAAGCGTAATATCAAAATATAGACCGTATATGACTATGGAGGTACACCCAAGGAATATACGAGTATTGGGTAGTTCTCTTGATAACCTATGGGAATTATTGGTCTCCTATGGGTATTACATATCGATTGGAAACACTATCTTGGACAAGGAATATTTTGTTCATTTAGAAGATATTTGTGAAGTTCAGCTAGTTGCGCGATAACCGATATGGGACGATAAGGTTGTCTTGGAGGGACTGACTACTTTACTTGTCAGAGAAGTTACACTACCAACTTGACTGATTCCAGACTTCGAATGTGAGGCGCTAGACATCATTAGGCAGGGGGACACCGGCCAGTCTCACAATATTCTCGGCAGATTGCTGATCCTTAGATTCAAAAACATGGACTGGACGAGCAACGAGAATTCTAATCCGGTCTTGATTCGGGATCAGGCCTAGATGGTTTAGGTCGGCCAGTGAAGTGCGTCGCCGTATTCTCAGGAATCAAAAACTTCATCATTTGGCCAAACAGGCCAAGACCAGCCCAACTCTCGGAAAGTATTCTGTTAAGGCTTTAAAATACCCCCTGGAACCTTCTCTCCCAGATTTAAGTGTTCGAGAGTTCGTCGGAAACTATTGTGGCCATACGCCCTTGGCGCACATTCGATACGAGTTTGATAACCGATTCTTAGCCGTGACACGGTGTCCAGTAAAACGACCACCACAAATGCTCTCTCCGAACAACAATGAACTCGTAGCTTACTAGACTGCACTCATTATGGGTACGTAAATATTGCAATGTAATAACAGTTCAACGATAATAACAAGTGAGTGACCCTAGCCTTATTCGATACCCTAAATTGATAGACAATTTTTGCTGCATGATAGGCATCACGGAAGTCCAAAGATCAATAATGGTTCAAAGTTCCCAATCTCCGATATGATAGTCGATATTTATGAGAAGCAGATCAAAATGCAGCGACAGGACAAGATGTCTGGAATGCGATTCTTCCTTGTGTAAGATGCTTGATATAGGTTTTCCACTCGCGAAGTGTCTATCCTGTGGGATTACATATTCAGCCGACTGGTCGGAAAATTTTGACCAACAATTATATGATTACTATGCGGATAGAATAGCATTGGATCCTGCATTGTTCAGTAATCTGGCTACGGAAAAGTCGCTTTCCAAGTTACTGGATCAGCTTGCCAGTCTAGTATCAGGAAGGCGCCTGCTCGATGTAGGTTGCGGAGAGGGGCAGGTTGTCAAAGCTGCTCTTGAGGCTGGATGGGACGCTTTTGGAATTGATTTGTCAAAATCGGCAATCGAGATATGTAAGTCCAAATTCTCATTACCTTGTGAAAGTATCGATATGTTCTCTGATCAGTTGAGTGGTCCATTTGACATTGTGATCATGTCAGAATTCATAGAGCACGTACCGCGTCCTTCGCGGTTTTTCCAGAGAGCGAGACAGCTCCTTTGCCCTGGAGGATATCTCTATATCACAACCCCTAACTTTAATTCTTTCCCTCGACGCGCTTTTGGTGCGGAATGGAGAGTAATTTGTAGTGAGCATATCAGTTACTTTTCGCCAAGGACGCTGAGAGAGCTTCTGATAAAAAGCGGATTTGATGTAGAGACGTTGTATTCCAAGAATCTATCCGTCTCGACATTAAAACGATTGATTCGCAAGCCAAATCACATTGTATACGATAAGTTAGTCCCTTGTACTGGAGCCCCCCCAGACGATCAAGCGATGCGAATGGCAATTATTGACCAAAAAGGTTTGCAAATGGCGATGAACATAGCTAACTATGTGTTGAGAAGCACTGGATTAGGTGAGACATTAGTAGCTTATGCAAAAAATCCACATTGACAGCTCAATGGGATCCCAAACTTTGATGTCTCTGCTTCAACATAGAACTTTGCGAAGGAAGCCATGTCAAAACGTCCTGTATCGGAGAGAGGAATAGATCACGTAAAAACAATTGATGTGGATTGGCGAAGAACTATTTCTTGATAAACTTAGCCTCTATCCAACCTAGATACGATGCGATATCAATCACTATCGCAGCTAAAATAGAGTAAATCCAGGTCAGAGGATTGGCTAGATTGGGACAAGACAACTCGTCCCTGTTAGCGCTCAGCGACGTAGCGGATCTAGCACCATAGTAGATCAAGAGACTTTTAAGTGGCCTTTTTCGAAATTGTTTGACGCTTACAAATAAAAGAAAAAACACTAGATGTTGTTTGATTAGTCCGTAGTGCCATCTTGATTGGAGCGATGCCTGAACATTTGCCTTAGAATAGGATTTTGTGCGTCTAAATAATCGCCACAAAGATTCCGGGGGATCCCAGAGGACCTCAGCATTTGGTGCCCAAATATAAGTATCAATATTCTTGAATATTTCATCGAAAAAAAGTAAATCTTCAGCAGCTCTAATGCTTGGAAACTTACCAGCCGATTGCCACGAAACTTTTGTCATCATCATAGATGCTGTAGTCGGCCCCCTAATAAATCCGCATTTGACAGTACGTTTTGGTCCAACGAGTAAAGGCCAAAAATACTTAGCCTTTCCAAGTAGGCTCGGCCTGTAGGAGCCAAAAACAACTGATGATGTTGGAGATTCTTTAGTAGCTTTCAACAATTCTTCAAGCCATGTGTCTTGAGCGACGCATCCAGCGTCAATTAGTGCAATCCACTCTAGAGCCGAGTGATCGATCCCCACATTACGACCTGCACCTGGCGAACAATTGTCTGATTGCAGGATCGTGATCGGGATCGGACCTAGTGAGGCGGAAATGTGCTTATCCAAATTGTCATTAAATCTGCCACTTCTGCCAACCTTATCGTTAAAAATAGTCCGTACTTGAATAATTAGTTGTTCAAAATTTGGAAATAACTCAGCATTGAGATTTCCACAAGTATCTAAAATGTTCTCAATTGTTCGATCAGTTGAACCCCCATCAACTATCAGAATCTCTGCAGGCAAAACTGTTTGTCGTGCGATTGAATTCAATAAGTTTTCGACAGAATGTTCCTCATTCTTTACTGGTATCACTAGAGAAACCGGAGCGACACTTTGTGTATCAGTATTAAATGACGAAGTATGCGACCTGGATACCTGCAAGTATAGATCCTCAAAACTTGGAATGATCTTCTCTAGCGAAAGGGTACTACTTACAGTTTCTGCGGCCCGAATGCCAACTGACTTCCTGAGCTCTGGATTCTGAATCAGATTCAAAAGTGCTTTAAAAATTTCGCTTGTGCTTTTGGGAGTCACAATAAAACCATTATCGCCATTTCGGATTAAATCAATAGCTCCGCTAACCCTTGATATCACGAGAGGTTTCCCAATCCACATTGCCTCAACCATAGATTGTGAAAATGCCTCGTGAAGCGTTGGTTGAACAATAATGTCACAAGCTGCCATAAGATCTATAACATCCGAACGCCAGCCTAAAAATCTTACATGATCTGATAGATTCAGCCATTGAACTTGTTCAACTAACGTAGAAAACTCAGGTCCATCTCCGCATATCACGCACTGAAAGCTACTGCCTATGTCTTTGAGCAACTTTAGGGCCTCAATTAGATATTGATGCCCTTTCTCCCAGTGCAGCCTAGAAAAGCTTCCAATCATAATTGGACTATTTGTAGAAGACTCGTGAAAGGATATGCTCGAATTACAAGAGCTATCTGAGTTGGCAACCGACCCATATTTACTGGGATCAAAAGGATAAGGGATATAAGCTATCTTATTTGGATTGACGTTCTGTTTGTGGATTAGAAGTGACGATATTTGTGTAGATGGAACAACTACTTTATCGGCGACAGTCGTAACTAATGCTTCAATAGTAAGGAGAATACGTCTCTTGAAGCCTTTGGTCAAGAGGTAAAGTTCATCAGAATAATGTCGTCCGACAATAACGTGGACAGGACAAAGCAGTGAAACCGAGGCAGCAATCAAAGCTGGTTCATAATGATGTACATGAACAATATCGATCTGTTGACTCTTGACAAAGTTATGCAATTGAACAACGGCACCTGGATACTGTGACCTAGAATGTGTATTGAAACAAACGTGACGAATTCCTACAAGATCATATCTTGGGTCTTCAATATTGGAATTTGGTTCTAAAGTAACGACCGACACTTCAAATTGATTTGCATCAATATTTCTTACAATATTGTCAATAAAGTCGTATCGATTGATCTTGTCTGCAAAGTGAAGTATTCGTATTCGCGAGTTAGGATCCGTAGGTGAGTGAAAAGTCATCCTGATCTAAAGGGTAGGGTGCAAACTGTCAAAAAATCGGGAAATGTCATCTATCTCTATAGAGTATGTGTTGGCTCGCGACACGCAAAAGCCTGCTGCAAGATTTGCCAACGTGGCGCCCATTTCAGGTAAAAGCTCTAAGGCGATTGCTGCCACCATAACCGCGGCCACGCAGTCGCCTGCACCGGTGACATCTGGATTTTCACACTTAATAGCTTCAATTTCTAATGGTTCGTGACTATTTGTGAATAACGTCATTCCCTGAGCACCTTTTGTTAGCAAAATGGATGTGTTCGATCCTAGATTATCCGTAAGAAGTGCTATAGCCTGAAGAATGCTAGAAGTATCGTCAATGCCAATACCAGTTGCTGTACCGAGCTCCTTCAAATTTGGGGTAATCAGTTGGGCGTGTTGATACTTTGAGAAGTCGGAGCCCTTTGGATCGACCACCACGGGTATTCCGAAAGATATTGCTGATTCAATTAGCTTTGTTGTAACCCGGGGAGTTAGTAAACCTTTTGCGTAATCTGACAACAATAGTGCATCGTAATGTTGTATTGACTCTACAACGTATGAAAGAAGTTCATCTTCAAATTTAGTCTCAATACTTTCGCACAACTCTACGTCGATTCTAAGCAGATGTGAACCCTTCTCGATTACGCGAGTTTTCACTGTAGTTGGACGTTGTGGATCAAAAAAGAACTTGCAAGATACATTGGCCGTGGTCAATAAATCCGAAAGGATAATTGAGTTAGCATCTTCACCTAGAATCGATACTAGCTCGACTCGGAGCCCTAGTTTGGATAGATTCATTGCCGCATTTGCAGCGCCTCCAGGATAATATCTTGCTTGGCCGACACCGTAGACTTTACAATTAGCCTCAGGAGAGGTGCGCGTATTTTCGACTTCCATAAAAGAGTCAAGCATTGAATCTCCAATGACTAATACTCTTTTGGAGGAACCGTCCGATTTGAATTTGTCAATTGCTGACTGAGCCAAGAGCTGTTTATTCATTGGATAGTTCAGTCTAAACCGATTAATTTCAATCGATCTATAATGGATGAACTAGATAGTCCATCCATCAGGTCAATAAAGATCAGCTGTCCACCATATTGTTCGATAACAGAAGCTTCTGGAATTGGCTTTCCACTCGGAGGTCTATAGTCCGCCCCTTTGCAAGAAATATCCGGTTGCAAGAGTCCCAGGATTCTGCTTGGAGTATTGTCAGCTTGTTCAATCACAAAATCAACTACAGCAAGGCTAGCCAACACGGTTGCTCGTTGCTCAAATGTAAAGATTGGACGTCCATTGCCCTTTAGCGAACTAACGCTGTGGTCGGAATTAAGGCCAACGATTAGTACGTCCCCGAGTTCAGAAGCTTTACTTAGAAAATCTACATGACCAGCATGGAGAACGTCAAAACATCCATTCGTCCAGACCAGTACTTGACCTAGTTCGGCGACTTGTTGTCGCTTCAACTTGGCCTCATCTTCAGATATCAATTTGGTCTTGCAATTAGTTTTCAAATTCACCTCGACTAGAGCCAAGCAGCGAGTTCAATTGATCAAATACAGAAGTGGCGGAAATGGAAGCCATCTGTTCGCAAGGTGACCAGTAGCATCGATCCCACGTGCATCGACCTTCGCATCGTTGAGATTTACCAAAGTGGGGAATTAGTGCGTCACCTTGCCATGCATGTTCTGGACGAACGGAGCGGAACAGACCAATGGTAAGGGTATCTAGGGCAATGCCGATATGCATTGGGCCGCTATCGGTGCTTACAAGTATTTTGGATTGTCGAATCAATTCAACTGTCTCACCAAGCTCTAGAATACCCCGCAAGTCGAATAATCGATCATCTAAATTAGGGACTTTGCGATCCATAATAGTTAAGCTTGTATGGCTTGGTCCTCCAAGAATCGCGATATGTAAGTTGGTGTTACCAAGGCACAGTAAAACAAATTGTTTTACATTCTCGACGGGCCAATGCTGTGCTACTGTGCTCCCAAAGGGATGAACGACTACTACGTTGTTGGTGTCTAGACCTATTGCTGATATTTTGGTAAAAAGAGAATCCAAGTGTGATGAGTTCGGAGTGATATGAGGAGTTGTAGTACTTACTGAAAATCCCACAGATCGTAGAGCTCCAAGTCGCTCGGCGCTTCTCCAGGTCCTAGGAGTACCAATCGAGTATGACTTTGTTAGCATGCTTGACTGGCTATCTTCCTTGACGCCAACCGTGAGAGGAATCCGTTGTATTTCAGGCAAGCTGGCAAGATCATTGCCTAGCGCGATAAAGGCTGCGTCAAATTTACATTTCCTTATCCAGGAACGAAGAACTGCAACTTGCCGTGACTCGCGAAGAGAAAGTGGTGATCCAGATATAACATAATTATCCATCACATTAGGTGAGGACTCAAAAAATGCTTGGTTGGTAGGATTGCAGATAATAAATAACTTTGCATCTGGTAAGACACTAGAAATTGATTCCAGGAGTGGTAACGACATCACTGAATCACCAATCAAACCATGTATCGTTACCAGAATCCGTGGGGTTTCTAGGCTACGTAAATAGTTTGCGTCTAAGACTGGATTATCACGACAAAAAAAGTGCGTTCGGATTATTGAAAATATAATGGACTTTGCGATCAAGAATTTTCGAAGATACCTATATAAAAGTTGAAGTATCAATTTTGAAGTTAACCTGACTTCGTAAAGTGTTGAGTCCAGTGAGAATCTATATATAGTGGCGAGCTAATTACTACGCCTTCGGGGTAGTCAAGATGAGGGGAACCGGATATTTCAAATTGGCCAACTACTTGAAACTGAAGGATGGGATCGTCGCCTGGCCCCAACAGCCCAAGCCAGATAAATGCTGTCCCCCCAGGGACTGGCAAGGAGTCAAGTTGGCATGTAAGCGAATTAATGCCTATAGAAAGAGTAACTGGTGAACTAACTACAAAGCTAGGTGTAATCGGAGTCTGGCCTATTCCTAGGTAACATTTCGAATTCGCCGCATCTCTTGAAGAAAGTAATAGTTCAATAGTTACTTCTTCCCCTGTCTTTGGCGCTCCTGCTTTTCCAGTTATCGAGATGTTCTCTAATGTGGCTTCGCTACTGCTATGAGTAGCAATTGAAATTAATCCTTCAAGGGAGAGAAGATAGCTTTCAATTACTTCCTCAGTTGGACCATCCATTTCAATAATTCCGTTGTTTAGCCAGATACATCTCTTACACATTGCCTGAACTGTAGCTAGATCATGGGATACGTAAACCAACGTTGCTCCTTGATGGAGTACCTCACGCATTCGGGCTAAAGACTTTTGTTGGAAGGAAGCATCTCCAACGGCAAGTACCTCATCCACCAGTAAAATTTGGGGATCTAGCATTGAAGCTATTGAAAATGCAAGGCGCATTTGCATCCCACTCGAATAAAATTTTACCTGTCGATCAATAGCTGGACCGAGTTCTGCAAAATGAACAATCTCCTCAAACCTTTGGGCTATATCCTTGCGTTTCCAGCCAAGAAGTGAGCCATATATGTATACGTTTTCTCGTCCCGAGAGATCATGATGGAGTCCTGCAACGACTCCTAATAGCGCACCTACTCGACCAGAGTACTCGACGCTTCCCGAATATGGGAACATAACTTTTGACATCAACTTTAGAAGGGTCGTTTTACCCGATCCGTTAATACCAATAAGACCAACAGATTCGCCGGGAGCGATCTTTAGATTGATATCACGCAGAACCCAGCGCCACCCTTCTTCGGGGCGCTTACGCAATTTAGCCAAAATTCGTTGAGTCTCATCACGGAGCAAGAGCCGATGATCGGCTTTAAACCTCTTCCAGAGGTGCTGAACTTGAATCTCTCCGCTAGGCGACATCAGCAACCCGAACCTCTAGTTTCTTGAAAATTATGTATCCGATTACCAAGTAAAGCAAAGATGATGGAATCGCAAATGCGAGCAGATTCCATTCAGGTCCCTGGTTGAAAAGTAAAGCCTGACGCATGCTATCAATAATGGGACCAAGCGGATTCAATATCGAATATACACCTCGAATACTTGGAGAAAGTGTTGTTATTGAATACATAACAGGGGTGGCAAAAAGGCCAAATTGAATGACAATTGGAATTAGGTGGCGTAAATCTCGCATATACACAACCAAGATTGATGTTGTAACAACTACCGCAATTGTAAAGATTAACTCAAAGACAAATAATATTGGCAGCCAATAGATTGTTTCAGAAGGTAGGGTATGTCCAATCGCAAATAGTACAATCAAGAGCAAACTTGAGATAAGGCCATCAATACAGGAAACTATTATGTACGATAAGGGAAATACTTCTCTTGGGCAGTAGATCTTGTTTACCAAGTACAGGTTTGAAACTAAGCTCATACCACCTTGAGAGACTGCATTCGTGAAAAATGTCCACGGAATCAATCCTGCATATGCAAAGAGGTATGCTGGCTTACCATGGGTACTGATATTGATTATGCTGTGTGCGGATAAAACGGTGAAAACTACCATTAGCACTGTTGGAGATAGTAGTGACCAAGCTATGCCTAGATACGCTTGCTTATATCTAACTCGAATTTCTCTTTCTGATAGTGCTCGAAGTAGCCCTTTTGCACCGAGCAACTCAGATACGTAAACCCGGAAACTCAACTTCCGTCGAAATCTAAGTTCACGCGGCGGTCCTAACGGTTGGTCTACAATGTCAGTCATTTTGCTCTTATTTTCATACTTACTTTGAAAGGATCTTATCCTAGAATTCGTACTTTTGAAATAACTTGCAAATCATGTGCAGCCATTTCGGAGAATAAAACCTTGGTTATTTAACTAGAAATTGAGTCCAGTGAGTACACACCACTTTAGAGTGCATTCTTTAGGAGTTATAGAGCTCAAGGTACTTGTTGACGGCACTGTCAGCCGAAAATAGGGTTTCTGCAACTTTTCGACATCTAATCCTGCACTCTTTGGAAGTTCCAAGCGTATAGATTGAGTGAACATCTGTGGTCCAGTTATTTCGACTAAATGGACTACTCACAATTCCAACCTTGGACGAATTTACGATTTCGACTAAATCGCCAATTCCAGCATTTACGATCACAGGCATTCCAAGGGAAAGTGACTCAGAGACTTTGGTAGGGGCCATTGCTACCCTGGAAGGCGTAGGATTGACAAATGAAATAGTTGCCAGAGCTCCAGAAAGACGATTGGGGATGTCGACATAAGGTACGGAATCTACCTCAACTCTATTTCGCTCTAAGTTTGAATTACCTGTGAGTCTATCGAAAGTGTCGGTAATCAAATGAGAATTCATATTGTTGATGAGAAACAATAATTTGGAATTGTGAATCTCTTTTAGGAACACTAACCCGAACTTGATGATTTCCTCAATTAGATATCCTCCACCATAAGAGCCAAAGTATGCCAACACTGGGAAATCGTGACCTATTTCAAAGCGTGGAACAAATTTATCAAGGGGTACCGTTGTTGGAATTACTATCGGACTCAATGTATTATCTTGGTGAGCTATCTCTTGAATCACAGGAATACTTGCCTCTGTTAGCGTTACGATTTTATGGGCGTTGACGAGCATCTTTCGCTCACAGAATTTTGCAATACGATAGGAGATTGACGAGGCCATCCAAAGCCCCGAATCAACTCTTTCGTCACAGTATAGAGCTCTCATGTCAAAGATATAACGAATACGAAAGAGCTTTTTGAAACAAAGCGCTACTAAGGTTGGTGGGTACGATCGACAATGTATTAGATCAATTTCGCCTCGTATAGCGAATTTGAGCAACACTAAACCTAGTCGAAGGAGATCCCAGAGAGTCGCAAGTAAGCTAAGCCGTTTGTGGTAGCGAAGCGGAATCCAAGAAATGTTGTGAGTAGTCAGTTGAGCTGCAGTTAGGTATCGCTCTTGTGTTTGAGCCCATCGTTCAGGCTTTTCAAAGGTGATCAAGTGCACATCGGTTTTCGAGTCTGCAATGCCAGTTACAATAGGTAGGATTTGAGACTGACCTAAAGGGTCGAGAAGTCCGTCGTAGGAGATGTAGAAAATTTTACGGATATCGCTAGCCTTCCCGGATAATCCAACTGGGGCGATCAAGATGCAAGTCGTTTTTTAGCTATTGCGGATTATCCAAGCATATTGCGATTGAGTCGGCCACACTAACTCCCGTCGTATTCCGAGCGTAATTTTGAGGAGGAAGAAATACCAAAGATTGGTATAGTTTTGACTTCAAGAATCCAGCAAAATGTGTCGATAGTCCATCAATGATACTCTTGAGGGAGTAATTGGAAGGGAATTTTGTCGGCTTTCAACAAGTTTTAGCCGAATGACTATGGAAGGCGTTGAGTGCAGGTTCTGGTAACGGGTGGAGCTGGGTTTATAGGTTCCCACCTGGTAGAAAGACTCATAGATCTAGGTTACTCAGTAACTATTCTAGACGATCTGTCTACTGGTAACTTGACCAATTTAGAGAGAGTTATTTCTAACCCAAAATTGCGGTTTGTGGAAGGTTCAGTAACTGACGAGCTCATGGTAGATCCGCTCGTTAAAGAGGCAGACGCAGTTATCCATTTGGCGGCTGCCGTAGGGGTTAAGCTGGTAATGGACCAAACCCTAAGGTCCTTTCAAACAAATGTTCGAGGTACTGAAGTAGTTGTAGAGGCAGCTTGCCGGACAAATACAAAGGTCCTGCTCGCATCGACCTCTGAGGTCTACGGGAAGAACTCGTCGGGGATATTCTCCGAGGACAGTGATTTCGTGTACGGTCCAACCTCGGTTGCTAGGTGGACCTATGCACTTTCGAAGGCAGCTGATGAAGTTTTAGCGCACTATTATTGTAAGGAATTCGGACTTCCTACCGTTATTTTTCGATTATTCAATACTGTGGGGCCACGTCAGTCAGGCGATTTCGGAATGGTACTTCCAAGATTAGTCAAACAAGCACTTACCGGAATCCCCCTAACAGTCTTTGGAGACGGGAGTCAACGCCGTTGCTTTTGTCATGTAGACGATACCGTGGCTGCAATTCTATCCATGCTAGATAGTTCTGCTTGTGTAGGAGAAGCATTCAATGTTGGAGCAATCACCGAAATTTCAATAATTGATGCAGCAAGAATGATTATTGAGATGACCTCCAGTACTTCGCCGATTGTCCTGGTTCCGTATGAAGAAGCCTATGGACCAGGATTTGAAGATATCCCGCGAAGAGTCCCGAACATTTCCAAGCTGGCAAGTTTTACCGGGTGGGCGCCCACAAAGACTCTGGAAGATGTGATGCATTCAGTTGTTGACTGTGTCCTTGCGGACATGATGGCTTAACGAGATAGCTAATACATGACGCAAATCAACTGGGTTCTATCTTTCTCAATCTCGACGATTTTGGCCGTAATTGGTGTTCCTATCTGTCGCAAAGTTGCCGTCAAAACAAATTTTCTCGATCACCCGGCAAGTCACAAGCAACATTCAAGGTCAACCCCTTATCTTGGCGGCGTTGCAATACTGTTCGCTGTACTGATCCCAATTGTCATTTTCCACGACACCCTGCATTCAGCAATTGTAGGTACGGCAATTCTCATATTGTTTTTAGTTGGGCTCTACGATGACAAGTACACCATGCCTCCAAGCTTGAAACTTTTTTTTCAAGGAATCGGAGCAGTGTTGGTTTTTACGGTTGGGTTCTATTTGAATGCAACCGGTGTACTAATGCACTTTGTTTACTCTAACTGGATCAACTTGAGTATAACGCTGATCTTATTTGTTTTACTTCCAAATAGCGTAAATCTCCTAGATAATTCAGATGGTCTTGCTGCTGGTGTTGTAGGGGCGTCGTGCATGGGGATTCTGATAGAGTCATTGCTACGCGCTCAGCACGACCTAGCAATTGCGTCTGCCGCCCTATTAGGCGCGCTGGTTGGATTTTTGGCTTATAACAAGAAGCCCGCTTCGATCTTCATGGGAGATGCGGGTAGCCTCCCATTGGGATTGATCTTGGTGATACTAGCTTCTAGGTCTGGAGGTGGACTTCACACCCCCCAAGGAGCCCTGATCTCGCTTTTCTATTTGGCAATTCCAATTGCAGATACCGTAACTGTATTTATCGCAAGGGTGACGAACGGACGCTCAATTTTCCAGGGAGGCCAAGATCATCTATCGCACAGGATTTCGGCCTCAGGTATGTCCCTAGGTAAATCCACATTGATACTGATTGGGGCACAGCTAGCTCTTTCTACGTTGGCAGGGCTGAGTGCTTCTCACGCGATCTCAAGTTGGATAGCGGTAGCATTAGGGCCAATCATTTTGGCGGCGATAATGGCCATTGCTCTACGTCCTTCAATCTCTGACCTAGTTTATCGTCAAAAGCAGATACTTTCTACTGTTCCAATTGATCCCGGAAACTGAAAACTTTACCTAAACTGCGAGTTATGAGTATTTTTTGGCATCGAGTATCTCGTACTCGCTTAGGGCAATTTGTAAGATATAAAACGGGGGCGTTAGTCGCTAATTCGCTGTTAGAAAGTGGATCCAGAGATGATTATATCGCTCACTATGACTCAAGGGTTACCACCTGTCTATTTCTTGAAGAAGAAAGTCACTATGAACACCCTAGGGCAAAATGGATTCTTGAAAATCTTCAGAAAGACTGGACTGTTCTAGAAGTCGGCTGTGGGGACGGGGGTATGACTAAGTTGATGTCTCCCAAGGTTTCAAAGATTCACGCGATTGACATTTCAAGACTATCAATTGAAAAACTAAGAACCCTAGCCCTTCCAAATGTAGATACCTACATTGGGCTTATTGAGGAATATTCACCTTCAGAGACCTTTGATGCAATAGTTCTATCAGAGGTTATTGAGCACGTTCAAGATCCCAAACTATTGCTTGAAATACTACTAAACTTTCTAAAACCCGAAGGTCGTATATTTATTACGACACCAAATGGTTTGTGGGAGTCAGATGAACACTTGCACATTTGGTCATTGGAATCTCTTTCTACTCTAATAGCCAAAATTGATCTCCATTCCTTTGAAATTGGATATCTTAGAGATCGAGACAACAAAAATCGATGGATTGTTGCAACATTACGAAAAGCCGCAAGCGCCGCTGAGCCAGATAGCTTTCATTCTCGCAAGGCAGTTGCCCATGCCCGACGAACAAAAAGTCAATAATGTGGACTCGACATTCGAGACGCCTAAATCATATTAACACTACTCTGAACAATCTAAGACAAGTACCTGGCTCGGCTTTTTGGAATCCCCGCAAATTTAGGGCTATTTGGGTAGGGGGGGCCAGAACGCTAATGCCAGCGTCAAGGCTTGCTCGATTGTGGGATATAGCAGCTGAGGTTTCTAGCCTTGATGGAGCGGTAGTTGAATGTGGAACGTACAAAGGGGGAAGCGCATTTGTGCTCGCGAGTAGATTAAGAAATAAGCCAATTTGGCTTTTTGATTCCTGGGAAGGCTGTCCGAGTAGCAGTGAATTTGATATAGATATATCCGGAAGACTCGGACAAAAGGGTGATTTTGAAGCGTCTTTTGATGAATTCAATAAGTTCTTACGGCACTTCCCTAATCAAGGTAAGAATGTTACGGCCGTACGTGGCTGGTTTGAAAACACCTTACCAACTTACAAAACTAGAATTGGAAAAATCTCACTGCTACATCTTGACGGAGACTGGTATGAATCTACAAAAACTTGCTTGGAGTGCCTGTTTGAAAGGGTTGTCGATGGAGGTTTCATAATTATTGACGATTATGGTTATTGGTCCGGTTGTAGAAAGGCCGTTGACGAATTCGTCAAAAACACAAACTGGTTGATTGAACGTCTTGACGACACTCAGCACATGATTCACAAAATCTTTGCAAGTGAGACGTAGTCAATTTACCTCTAGCGGACTTAATCCCGTCTATATAATCCGGGTCTCAAGTTAGCCTTAGTCAACCGCTAGGCGCTATTTTTACACACTGCCTGGTGGACTCATATAAGGACAAACCCCCAGCTTGTTGCAGTGACTAAAACAAATATTTTGTAAGCTGGTTGCTGATGTATTCTCACCTCATTAATTCTCCGGAAAGGCTTTTCGGCCTTACTAGGATTCGTGTGGGTAGATTCTTAGAACTGACGTTCTTAGTGAAGTCATACTTGTCCTTGTCGTGAGGTAAAGAATGATAATAAGCTCTATTTGGACCTGCTCGAACTTACTTCACCTTGGATCGTCTTGAATGTGACGTGGGACATGGCCAAGAGTCATGTTGATGTATTTGTTGGTCACAATCGAGGGATTTAGATGTCTTGCCCCGAATGTGGTGAACTTCTCTCGGTGAACGACCACACCAAACAACGGTCCTGGCGACACCTAGACACCTGTCAGCTCCAGACAATCGTCCACGCCTCGATTCCGAGGGTTGACTGTGCAACACATGGAGTGCTCCAAGTCCAGGTCCCGTGGGCCGAGCCCCATGCCCGCTTCACGATGCTCTTTGAACGTTTTGCAATTGACGTACTTGAGCGGTGCAACCAGACCAAGGCGGCCGAGATTCTCGAATTGTCCTTTGATGAAGCCCACCACATAATGGAACGGGCAGTGACGAGGGGGCTTCTTAGACGCAAGACAACCATGGCTGCCCATATCGGAGTCGATGAGAAAGCCTAAGAAAGGGCACAGTTACTTCACTGTTGTAAGTGACCTCGAAAAAGGGATTGTGCTTGACCTCCAAGACGATAGGAAACAGTCCAGCCTGGATGCCTATTTTAGATCTCAGACACAGGAGGACAAGTCACCCATTGAAGCGGTTTGCATGGATATGTGCGAGCCGTTCTCTCTGTCAGTTAGGTCAATCCTCCCAGACCCTGAATCCAAGATCGTCCTTGATAGGTTCCACATTGCAAAGCACATGGTCGACGCTGTCAACGAAGTTCGCAAACAAGAGCATCGTCTCCTTTTAAGAGAAGGCTACTGTACACTAACTAGATCCAAGTATCTCTGGCTCTTCAACGAGGAGAAGATTCCAGAGGACAAGAAGGCAAGCTTTGATCTAACCCGAAGCCTCGTCAACAAGACTGCACGAGCCTGGATGATTAAAGAAATGCTTCGGAACCTTTGGACCTACAAGTCCAAGGCCTAGGCCAAGGAATATTTCGAGAGCTGGTACTCTTGGGCTATCAGGTCTCGTCTTGAGCCGGTAAAGAAAGTAGCCAAAATGATCAAGAACCACCGTACGGGGATCCTCAACTTCTTTGATCATCGCCTCACCAGCACTGGAGCTGAGGGTATCAATTCTCGTATTCAGGCAATCAAAGTCGCAGCCAGGGGTTTTAGGACAAAAGAAGGATTCCAGGACTCCTTACATAGTGCGATTATTATTTAGGGGTCACCTCTGGGGTTTGGTTGAGTAAACAAGTGTTAGTTCAGTCCCCGGGTAGATGGTCCGAGTGGCGTTGAGTTCTGTGCAAAGGTCCTCGATCGCCCGAGTCCGTCGAGGAGATGACAAGGGTCCGATAGTGACGTGGAATTCTCTACCCATCACCCGGAGGTCGGCTGAAGACCTGAAGGCTTCTCGAAGTAGCGTCCTGGCCTCGTCTTCAGCTCGGCAGTAGTGAGGTGTGACCATCCGAGCCAGTGATGATTCTGCATTGTAGGTAGCCATTCGGATAGCGTCGAAGAGACGCTTGCGCTCTCCATTGAGTCGTTTGGCGTCTGGGTGAACTTCGGCCAGTGTGACTTTCGGCGGGATCTGGCTGCGAGCAACTTCCAGTTGCTTGATCTTTGTTGCAGCGTTGGCAAAGACTTGAAGGGTTTCTTTCGACCGGCGTTGGCCTTTGAGCGACTGTCTACCCTCATGAGCTTGGGCTTCAAGCAAGGGATTGGCGCTCTTGTTTTAGATTGCGGTCAGCATCAGTGCGTTTGGGGTTCCTCACCATTCGCTCTAGATCATCGTCGCTAGCCTCATAGCTGTCGAGTGCATGAGGCCAGCCTGAAGGGCCACCGCTTGCGGTCGTAGCGGAAGCGGAGAGCCTTGAGGGCGACTTGGAGCCAGCTGCTACCTGCCCCGGGGAGCTGGAACTAGGTCGTATTCGGGCTGATCTTCTCCGGAGGGCACCCACATTCATGCCGGAAGACCCTCTTTTCTATTCAACGAGACTGGCTAAATAGTCGTTGTACACACGATAGTAGTCATTGGGATCATAATAATCGCTTGCCAACACCAGACAAACCGAACCGTTTGAGAAATTTCTAATTTCTCTCCAGAGCATCCCAGGTACAAAAAGACCTTCGTAGGAACGATTCAAAGTAAAGGTTTCTCTACTTCTTCCATCATCAATAATTACATCGAAACTGCCAGATACGGCAATAATAAGTTGTTGAAGGTTTCTATTTGCGTGACCTGCTCTGGATTCTCCCCCTGGTACATCATAGAGATAGAATATCCGCTTAATTGCAAATGGTATCTGGGATAGCGATTCAATGAACGTCAAATTCCCACGATTATCACCGATCTTCGGTAGTTCTATTATTCGAGCATCGGAGATGGTTGCCATCAGCGACGCAAATATTTAAATGGGCTTTGATGTTCTATTATCATTTTCTATCTCCCTTGATATAATCTTTGGGCCTTCTCCATCCTCCGTATTTGTCACCTTTAGCAAGATGAGGGAGAAATGAAAATAGGAAACAATCCTAAGAAGAAGCCCAAAAATAATATTAGTACCCTTAAAGCGTAGTCGGAATTGAACATCGTCTTAGAATTTAGGTAAAGAACATTTACGTGTCCAGTTTAACCGACTTATCCCAGATGCGGAAAATCAGTTATGACTCGTTTTGTTGAAGAACCAATCATTTTCCACCACCAATTGAACAACAACACCTCGGGCGTCCTTATTAAGATTTCTAAAGCACTCCTACCAACACCAATTGGGTCGTTACGGTCATAATACATTGCAGCTTTTTGTGATAGTTCGAGCGTTTCCAGGCGCCGCTTATATCTACTAACCTCAGGTACGTGGAGCATCGCCCATTGAGTAACACTATGAGCATTTTGCCAAATCTCCATGGACGTTAAGGAGTTGGATATCTGCCCCTCGTGCCTTCGGTATGCGAATGCCTCTATATCTGTATCAATTGCTCGCTCTGATCTTGCGAACGTCATAATCGCGAACAGTGTATCGACGCACGAACGGATTGATGGATCAACCTGTATTTGTTGTATCAATGCAGATTTGTATAAACATCCCCCTAAAAGTGGGCATCTAGAATTAGGCCTCAGTAGTTTTCGCCAACTGTATTGGCCCGTCATTTTCCCATTTGGTGGGGAAAGTTCCGATATATCGTCCCATTTGGTTCGAAAATCGATTTCTTTTCGAGTGCTATTTACCATGTCGGCCCTCTTTATTGTCGCCATGGAAAGAAGTGCCCGCAAGCCTCCTGGATAGATCATGTCGTCATCCGCCAAATCACAAAACCAAGGTGCCGTAACGTGTTGGAGTCCTAAGTTGAGGAGTGGACCGTAGTGAGATGCATTTGGACATTGAAACATTCTCACCCTTGGATCATGAATTTCTGAAACCAATGGGGCTTCAACATCAGCCGAAGTTCTAATTACTATTACTTCCACATGAACTTCCTGTGCAAGTACGGATTGGAGCGCTTGTGAAAGCAGCCTTCCTCTGTTGTGTGTCGGGATAAGAATTGATACTTCAGGTTCCATCGTACATATGAGAAATCACTAATCGGTATTCAGGGAAAAGGCAGCCTTCAAATCCACTCAGATACTTGGAGGAGTCTAGCTAAATAAGTTGAAATTTGCCCAAACTACCCTAGGCGGAGGTTTTTCATGAGGCAACGAGTTATCCTAGGCTGAGGATTTGACATGAGGCAACGAATTACCCTAGGCGGAGGTTTTTCATGAGGCAACGGGAAAGTGCCTGAGTAAGAAGGATTGATTCTCAGGTTGTCTTACCCCTAAGAGCCTCAGCGGATAGGTGACGGTGCCGGTGACCAGCGATTCCGCCAATCGATCAGCTTGGCCGTGAGAATGAACACGATGGCGAGTGAGATCTGAGCGAGGCGGTGGATGGTCTGTGTTCCTGCGGAGCTGACCGTAGTTGGAGAGCCACGAGTTGGTCCGCTCGACCGGGCCAACGCAGTCCCATCGGTTGGTTTTTCTTCGGCGCGCCAGCACCCTGTTTTCTCTTCTTCGCGATGACAGTGTCGTCGATGTTGCTTTCGGCAAGGTACTCCCTGGTCACGTCGGAGCCATAGTCGCGGTCGAGCAAGATAGTCTCGATATCGAGGAGTAGTCCCTTCGCGTTGGCGTCGTCGAGGGTGGGTGCAAGCATCACCGAGTCGTTGCGATTGGCTCCGTCGATGGCATCGCCCAAGGGGATGCCATCGAGGTCGGTGAGGATCAACCACTTCCACCCGAGCTTGCCCCGATCGGTCGGGTTCGGGCCGGTTCCCTCACCTCCAGCAGGACTTTTGTGCCAGGAGCCGTCGACGGACAGATCGGACAGATCGAGGCCGATGATCTTGTCGTAGGCAAACAGCGCCTCGGCGGACAAGGCGTCGAAGACTCCTACTGCAATTCACTCATCCCGGCGTGCCCGCATCGTGGTGTCCGACACTTTGTGACCACATAGGCGCTCGGCGTCCTCCCACGAGCACCCCGTCGCCAGACGCACGAGCATGCCACCGAAGCAGTCTCGATTGGATGCTCTCGGTCAATGGTATCAAAGCGGATGGGTCCGGTCCGGCGGAGGAATCAGGGGTGAGATGGCTGCCCAGACAGCATCTCCCACTTCGGGGTCGAGCGCGCGCATAATGGTGAGTACCTCCACCTGGTCGTTGGTGGGTAGGGCAAGTACCCCAAGTTTCACGGGGCCACCCCCACGATCGGTGGATGGTCATCTATTTTTTCCGCACATACTCCCAGTTCACAGGCTTGTCACCTATCCGCGCGGCCTTTAAGACCGGCATGGCAGATTAGCCTGTCCGCTGGAGCACCGGCAACCGACTGGCACAGTTTGTCTTGGCAGTCGTCTTCCTGCCACTCCCCTCAGCTCATCGACTGACGCTGGTCACCGGACTCGTTCCCTATCCGCTGGACCTCGTAGGGATCCTTTCTCCATCGTTGACTCAGCCAATTCCTTCCAGGGAGTCCTGCCTTACAAATTCAAAATATTTGGGGCCGTTACCAAGATCTTTAAGCTTCAACTTGCCCGCCAACCTTATAAAGGCTGAATTGGAGACAGGTAAAATCCCAGGCAATTTCTCGAAGGACGCTGACTGGACGAAAACCAATTGGATCCACATTGTTTCTTGAGCACAATCATGAACGAGCGTTCGACTCGGTTCTTACCTCGCGTCCAGATCTCCCTCGAAATCTTCGGCCGCTCATGCAGAACATTGGATGCAGTTTCCTCCCGCACTTGAGCGAAATTGAGGGATGAGACATTTCAAAGTAGAGCCGGGTTGAATGGCGGGATCTAAGATGTTGTGGAAAAGTTTGGCCATTCATAATTTGTCAATTATACTGGACGTAGACTTGGATGAATCTTACATATTGCAATTGGGTGCTTGAGAGTTATTGAAATGAACCTCCCGAATCTGATAGTGCCCGGTGCCCCCAAGTCAGGTACCTCTTCATTTCATATGTATCTTGCGCAGCACAGATCCGTGTTGATGTCGACACCCAAAGAACTTCATTTCTTTAGCATTGAAGAAAACTTTGAAACAGGAGTTCGTGCGTATTCACGCCATTTTTCTGATTGGAATGGAGAAACGGTAATCGGAGAGTCAAGTACCACTTATTTTGCATTTCCAAACGTAGTGGAACGAATAGCCGTCACCCTCAAAGACCCTAAGTTTATATTTCTACTTCGGAATCCAATAGATCGGGCAGGGTCACATTTTCGCTGGATGAAGAGTTTGGGATTGGAGAACAAAAACTTTAGGGAAGCATTACTGGAAGATATGGATTGCCAACCCGACATTAGATTTAGGATAGCTGGCAATAAAACTAAGTTTTATCTTGCCGAAAGTAAGTATGCCACACAAGTTTCAAAATTCATCAGGAGATTTGGGCGAGAACGAATTTTTATTGAAACTACGGAGCAGTTAAGAATGGATCCCCTACATACCTTGAATCGGTGTTTCCACTTTTTGGGGCTTTCTCCAATCGATACGCTCAATCACGTATGGGAGAACAAAACCACGTCAGATTCACAATTCGGAATAAGCGAAGTAGATCGCTATTGGGTACGGGAACAGTTATCGAGCGAAGTAAGTAGCTTGAGAGATCTAACGGGTCTGAAACTTAGCGAATGGGAAGATGATTTTCCGCTAAAGACATCCAAACGTCAACCGAGCCAAATAATCTAACTTATCGGTACTGATTATGAAGGTCCCTTTTCTGAGCTTAGCAATGACCAGCGATTCACTTCGAAGAGAGATAGCTAGTGCAATTAATGACGTAGTAGACCGAGGCTTATATATATTGGGACCTGAACTTGAAAAGTTCGAACTTGAGTTTTCACAGTTTGTTGGAACCAAATTTTGCGTGGGAGTTGGGAATGGCTTCGACGCACTACACTTGTCGCTAAGAGCAGTTGGAGTAGGTACGGGCGATGAGGTACTGGTTCCAGCTAACACATATATTGCTACGTGGCTAGCAGTATCGGCATGCGGCGCTAAACCCATTCCGATTGAACCAGACCCGAATACGTTCAATATTAATTACAAGAGACTTGAAGACAGTATCACTTCTAGAACAGCGGCAATTGTACCGGTGCATTTATATGGAAATCCGGCATCTATTTTCGAAATTGTTGAGATCGCTCGTAGGCATCATCTTGCTATAGTTGAAGATTGTGCTCAAGCTCACGGTGCAACCGTTAATGGAAAGAGTGTTGGTTCGTTCGCTGAAACTGGGGCATGGAGTTTCTACCCAACTAAGAATCTCGGTGCTCTCGGAGATGGAGGAGCAATTACGACAAACGATTTTGAAATTGCTAATAGGGTTAGACTCTTGCGAAATTATGGTTCTAAGGCAAAATATTACAATGAGATACTTGGGTTTAACTCAAGATTGGATGAACTACAAGCAGCAATACTAAGATGCAAGCTCAATTACCTTGCGGAGGAAAACCGCAAAAGGCAGGAACATGCGGATACGTATAAGTACTTGCTCAAAGAGTCACGCCTGGAATTACCTATGTCAGTAGATGGGAATATGCATGTATGGCACCAGTTTGTTGTGAAGTCAAGAGATCGAGAGCAACTTATTCAACATCTCGGAATCCGAGGAGTTGAAACGTCGATTCATTATCCGTTGCCACCTTACCAGCAAGAAGCGTATAAGGTAGAGTATGAAGCAAACTTTGATCTCCCGATTAGTGACTTTTTACACACAGAAGTATTGAGCCTCCCGATCGGATCACATTTGTCTCTTGATCAATTGAATTATGTAGCAGAGGGGATTCACGATTTTGAACAACAAAGTTAAACCATCCTCTAAATCGGTGTAAGCTCACTAGGTAGACGTATTGCAAATAGGTACTAGTCCCCGCAGGTGAGATAAGTGGAAGCGCCCATTGACAAAGTAAAGCGTATAGACGAATATGGAATTAGCTACGCTTTGGATTTGGAATTTGAACTCCACTTAGTGAAGTCGCGAAACAAATTGCTCTTGGATCTGATTTCCTCATTACGACCGAAAGTTGTATTGGAAGTAGGATGCGGACTTACATCTACTCTTGAAGAAATGAATGATACTATGCGAGATACAAGTTTCTTGGATACGTGGATTATCATGGAGCCAAATTCAATGTTTTATGAGTCCATGATTAATCGGATTCAGCCCGATTCGCGAGTCGAATTGATCAATGAATTTATTGAAGATTCGGTCCAACAGGTCATCAATCAGTACAGCCCGGTAGATTTAGTTATATGTTCTAGTGTGCTTCATGAAGTTCCTAATCTAGAACAAGTATTGATTGCATTGAGGCAAATTGTTCCTCAAGATAAGACGCTACATGTTAATGTTCCGAACTCCCACTCGTTACATCGTCGCTTAGCAGTGTCTATGGGATTGATTGAGCAGGAGAACGAGATGAGCGATCGCAATATAGAGTTGAAGCAGTGTAGAGTATTTAATTTAACTGAGTTAGAACGGATTATTTGTGACGCTGGATTTGAGGTTATCGAGTCAGGAGGATACTTTATAAAGCCGTTTACCCATAATCAGATGGCAGAACTCCCGTTTTTGAACGAGGAACTTTTAGATGGTCTCTATCGATTAGGCCGGTCACTACCAGACCTCGCTGCTGAAATTTTTGTTAATGCTAGAAACAACGCAAAGTGAGTTTGCTCATTCTTTAACATTCGATAAATATTCACGGCCTCCCGGCAACCCGTGGAGAGATGAAGAAACGGCAGAAACTAAAGTGAAATCTCATATATTTCATAAGAAATACTCCCAGCACCAAACGATCGCTTGAATTCGTACAGACCTGAGTTTAGTGATTGGGTAGCCGGATCAATTGAATGGCCGAAATTAAACCACTTACAGTTTAGTTCCTTTGCTCTTTGAAAAGCCGATTCAAGAGCTAAGTCGTTTGCACCTTGCTTTAGGCCTGCATCGCTTGTTGCCGAATACTGCAGATGCAATGTTGAGTTTTCTAGAAATAAGACGATTCCGGACAGAAGCTCATTATCTTTCCAACTTGTACAGAGAAAAATCTCTTCCGGAAAAAGCCCCAGGAGTGATTCAATTTCATCTCTTGAATGAACAGGATGGGAATTGTGTCGGTCAAGCAGAGTGGTCTCTAAAAGGTCCCAATAATTAGATAGGTGTAGATTACCCCAATCCACCAAGAGATTATTTCGTTTAGCAAGGCTCAAAGAATATTTCCTTCCCTTGGTCACGGTTCGCTGTGCTCCAATGTCGAGGCAGGCAGAAAGGGCGACCGACCTACGAATAGCCCCGAGTAGTTGAAGAGCATAGTCGCAATCAGCGGTTACCTGGTTGTGAAATATCCATGGTACGGATTTGTAAATTAATTTCTCGAATCCGAGTTTGCGATACACACCAACCAGTTGCTCTATAATTTCAACAACTTGTAACCCAACTACTGTCCTGTCATGGATCAGCCCTCCAAATGAAGATCCTGGATGGCTTGTAATAGTTCCTATTTCGGCTAAGTCTTTGGCAGCAGGAAATACTGCCCGAACTGTCCCGATGCCATCTCGGCACACAAATGAATAGTCCTCAAATCTATCTCCGTGATAGGAGAGAAACTTTTGAGAATGTAGGAACGTCCCGTTACAAGAACTTCTTACAAATTCATCCCAGCTATCTTTATCACTGTTCTTGCTATATGGTTCAACTGAAAACTCGCGGTGGTCTTTACTCATCTACATCTCTCGTTCTAATAAGGATTCACAAGTAACGCGTGCACTCAAGGGCATGCCAATGCTTTCAATCAATGCCTTGCCAACTGCCCCAAGTCGATTTGCCGATTTTGTAAGATAACGGGGTAGTGGCTGAACTGGCTCATCATTGATGATTGCCAGGGCTAATCGAGATGGGAAAAGGTGTGAGGTGACCTGAGAGAAGAAGCATTTGGGTGGCATGATTAGTAAGGCTAGTAACTGACCTATGTAGTCCGGTTCTGAATCTATTTGCATCTTATTGCGTGTCGGGAAATATTTTAGTACTGCGTTGAGTCTAGGAAATCCAAACCCCCAGCTTACCTGCTCAAAAGTACGAGTCTGGTTGTGGGTAGGACCATTATCTAGAAGTTCACTGCTTTCTAGGTCAAGGTGTGGAGTAGTCCGAAACATACCAACTACTTGAAGTCTTGCCCGACTAGCATGGATCAGAGCGAGTAACTCAAGTGGGTCAATCTCGTTAGACCAAAGTGCCCAGGCCACGTGAAAGTCTCGCAAGATCTTTGGACTCGCAAATCCTGATTGAGCAAAGTGGCATGCCAGCAAGACCAGATTGAGTTCATGATCCGGAACCCATATTGGGTGGTCAAATGAGGTATCTTCAACAATATGGCTCCAGACTAGGTTTTCGGAAATCGGGTGAGCCCAAGGGGAAAAAGGGGCCAGGTGTATCTCTAGGGTTGACGTGGACCCGTCTGAACTGGCTCTTCGCATTACCACCTTCCAGACCCGACCAAATAACTCTTTAGAAGCTGGCAGATACGGAGAGGAGTACCCGATAGAGATCAATGTATCGACCGCTCTGATTACATCCTTTCTAGCCACCAAGATATCGCAGTCAGCCGGTATGCCGCGCCCGTGAACCTGCCCGTATAACTGGCGAGCCAGAGGAATTCCTTTAATCACACAACACCTAACTCCCGAGTTCTCTAACGCCGAGACACACTCGAGCATGTGCGCCTCTGCCAACAAGGCCTCCGGAAGTGTGGTCGAGAAGATGCGTTCCACGGTAGTGTCTAACCTAGCTGGAATACCGGAACACTATCTGTAATGATCCGACATCCAACTAGTTGTTGTTGTGCCACCTCGTCAATGCCGTGCAGGCCCACCCGAGAGTTCTTCACTAGGCCAATTAGAGATTGGGAACCAGTTACTCGGGTCAGTGGCCAGATTCTGAGATCTGAAACTAAGGTTTCGGATTCAGCCAGCCAACGTAAAGCACCCCCTATCTGGTTCACTCCTTCAAAGGTAGAGAGTTCCGTGAGCACGATGGCCTTTAGAGGAATTTCCTTACGGATAGCCCAGTTCTCATCCTCAACAAATCGGACCACGTCTCGGTCGTCTGGTGACTCGGTTATAGACGAGACTCGATCTAGCACTATTTGAGACTCCCGCTCTCTCCTTAGCCGTGTCGAGCGCGTCCCAGGGAAAGTACGAACACGACCGGCCGATATATCGAGCACTAACGTGTCGTCGGTAACAAGACTCGCCCCACTAGAACATGCTAGGGCCGCACACGTAGACTTATAAGACCCCGATGGCCCCACAAAGGCCACGGCGTGTTCGCCATAGGACACAGCACTTGCGTGAAGGGTAATCGTCTTCTTGGATCTTGCCCCGGCAAGAGTTGCCACAAGTCCGCACACCCCAGTCCCAATAATTGTAGAGATCAATCCTAGGGCCTGACAAGGTTCAAATATCACGCATACCCGGCTGAGATCTCCGTCAACTTTTACATCACACAGGTCGTGATAGCGCATCAGATATCCCCCCGGGTGACTGTAGGTGCTTATTAGCCGCTTGCCCTGATGGACTGAATGACTGTCCGAGTCAACCCACGACAGTAAATGGTGACTTGGTAGTTGATCATCTTGCAACCTTTGACCTGAAAGAGCCGTTACTGATAGCTCATGTATGGGGATCTCACCGGTCCCCGGACCCCTAGCGTCAAGGGCTATATTGCTGGTCAGCTCCATCCCGTGGACCCAATAGACTTGGCGTCGTTCAGTCGTAATCTCCTCCACGTCCGACAGCTTAGAACTCACATATCTCCGCTCTGTCGGGTGAATCCGTGGCCATGTAACCGAACAATGTCGTCGTCGGCAAGTTCGTTATAGAGGTACGTTCCTAAGTCGTGTTCTACCCAGGCGTGCCCGACAATTTTTCCGCCCCGACTTGCTACCCCGAATATGACTTTCGGGGAGTACCCCTTGGTCCGTCGAGCAAATAGTAAACTTCTCCTTAGACAGGTGTCGCCAAATGGCCACCGTATCATCAAGGCTGATATATCTCCGATCAAGATCTCAAGATCTTGGCTTTTGGAGCTCAGATTTGGATCTCGATTCATGGGCTTATTGGTTTGGTCGACCTGTTCAACCAATACCCCCAGCCTTCGAGCAGCAGTGGGAAGGCTAACAGCGCGAAGCCAAAACTCCACATACAGTCCATCAAGAGCCAGTCGGGCGATCCGATAAACCTGCAAGGCGCGCGTGAAAGACGTCCGGGGGATGCGTTTTGGTCGTAGAATGCTACCCGTCCTCCACCTGACTGATGAGGCCCTTAGAGATCCAATCCTCCACAGACCGCCTCATGTCGCCTTGAACATCGCACTCTTGAATCTCAAAGGCCTGGTTGAGTTTTTCCTCGATTGCCCTGGCAGGTTCGTTGGCCAAGGTACCCTTCCAGATAACCGTCGCACTCCTATTCAGTTGGTAATATATGCCAGAAGTCAAGTTGAGTATGACGACCTCTCCATCGACTTCCTCAAACACGACCTTCTCATTGAGCTGGTAGGTCAATTTTTGTGTGTCCTATAAGGCAAGGTAAATCTGCCTTCCAACGGTCTTTGGACTCCCGGCATGGTCAGAAGATCCCAGTGCATGAATAAAACTCACAAATTGCTAAATCTCCCGGGATCACGATCCGATTTTACATTAGGTTCATTGAGCGATGCTTACGAAGGGCGAGCATCAGATAAGCTATATTGTTAGTTATCGCATAATATGCAACCGTCTCTTGCGTAGGTGTCGAATGTTTTTAACGTGTTTTTAGAAAACTTAGCGAATCGAAGGAAACCTTGAGTTCATCGCGCCCGGACGGTAGTGGTTCTCGGGAGGCAACCAACTCGGGGGTCAACAAAGAACGAGCCGTGCCCAAAGCTGGCTATGAGCCACCTGAGACAGTTGAACTCGGGACAGTTCTTGAAATGACCCAGGGCCGAAAAGGGCGAGGCTTTATTGACAACGGATCTGGGGTTAGCAAGTAACCGCGGAGCCTAAGGCGTACAACAAGCCACCTAAGGTCGCAAGAGATCTACCGGGAACGGTAGTTATTCATCTAGTATCTCAATGAAACCTCTCGCTAACTTTTTCGCATTTCGCGCCTTAGACCCAGAGATTGAACATCTAATCGAGGCCAGGCTGGGAAGGTGGATCTCAGTTCACGCACCAGCTCAACAGATCGTCTCCAAGTGTGACGACTGGAAAGTGTTTGCGGTACCGATAGCCTCCACCGAGCTTACCTCTATCTCCGTTCAACCTGACCCGTCGTCTCTTATCGTGATCTCCCAGGGCTATGACGAGCTAGCCAGTTGCCGAGCGAGGGTAGGGACACCTGGTTCGTGGGATGACGTAATTGACCTATCGATCACTACACCTGGCCGCCTAAGTAATATACCGGGCGACTTTACATACTTTGCTACACATCGCTCTTTGGGGTCGGTAGGGGTGCGATCTGCATCTGGACTCGCCCCCCTGTACTTATACCAAGACTCCAACCTGACCTGTCTTTCAACTCTTGCGTCGTACCTGGTCAGCTTCCTAGGTTCACGGGCTCAAATTGACCCTCTAGTTTGGGCGGCATTTTCGTCGGGTTGTACTGTTTTGCCCGATAACAGGAGCTTTATAAAGGGCGCCAGGACGATCCAGCCAGGCGAGGCCGTGGTAATAAGATCCGGAAGACCGGCGAGATTCGTTTCCTACTTCGATCCGGTCCCAACCGACTGGAAATTACCCAATGAAGCTAAACGAAAAGACCACCAGGTAGTTCTAAGAGAATGCCTACTTGCCAACTTGTCCTCGGGGTTGTCGCAGAAAAACTCAAACCTCCTCGCGTTGAGTGGGGGAGTTGACTCATCATCTCTGGGGGCACTAGCCGTGAATGAGTTGGGTCTCGAGGTGGCCTCGGTATCATTGCTCCCTCCACGCGGAGCCCCCGGTGAGGCCAAGGAGAGAGGCTACGTAGAACATCTCGGTGAGAGAGTTCCGTTTACAACCCAGCTTACCTATGGATTAGACCTGCCCAGGTTGATCGACCTCGTCCAGCAGGTTCCCGATGTAGGCTTTCCGGTTCCACACTCAGTATTTTGCGGCCTCCCCATGTTTATCGAGGATCTAAAAGCCAAGGGGAATATCATTGAGACCGTCTTTAGTGGTGAGCACGCTGACGAGATCTGTGGATCATATGTAACCCTCCCAGATTGGGCTATCTCAACAGGGTTTAGAGAGTTGGTCAGATCCATCCCTAGGTTGCCAACCGGGCCAAAAGACTTTGTCAGGTGGGTGGCCTGGAGATACATGTGGAAGGTAGGCCACCCCCGTATCTACATGCCGAAGGAGCTACTGGCAATGTTCTCCGAAGATCTCCGTCAAGAGTATCGCGAGTGGCGAAGCCGTCACATAGCCAATGCTGACACGAGTGGTCCCTGGCCATTTCTGAGGCTCTGGCGGACCCAAGCAGGCTGGGTTTCAATGGGCTGGGAGGTCTGCTCGGCATTGGGTCTTCGCCGAGTTCTCCCGTTTCTTTCCAGGGAACTTGTCGAGTTGGTCTATCAGTGTCACCCTTGCGAATTGGTCGGGCCTGGTACCAAAAAGATACTCCGCGGGGCCCTAGATGGACTCGTCCCCGATAAGAACCTGTACAGACCGGACAAGGGTTCCAATATTATTCCAGAATATGGAAGTATTAGGTGGGGGAAGCCTTTTGGACAGCTCATTCAAGAGGTTCTCACCGAGGACTGGAGGGAAGTCAGAGAGGAGGTTGGCTATCCAGAAATCTTTCCACTTGCAATCCTACACAGAGCTGGTAATTCATGGGACTCACTTGCTAGGTGAATTTACTCAAAGTGACAGAGTAAAGTTTTGCGCCGATTTTGCCGATAAAAGTGCTGGTAGGGAAGTTTTGCACGCGCAATGAAGAAGGGTAAGTCCGTGATCGGGATCAAGGTTTTATAAATGGGGATTGTAAAATATAATTTTTCTAATATTGCTGGGGTGACAAAGCGGTACGTAAGTGTTCTGGTCACTCTCGTGCTCAGTTCTTCAGTTGCATTACTTACCCTGTTTGGCATTTCCAGTGTATCTGCCCCGGATGCTTACGCTTCAGGTGGTTCATGGACGGCAATTTCGGCTGATGTTACCCTTTCTGGGTTTGACTACGTGAACAATACCCAACTCAGTTCTACAAATGGTGAAAGTGACGGCACGGTTGCGATGGGAAACCAGCCTTTCGGGGCAGCAATTGATCCTACAGGAACCTATGCATTTATAGCCGATCAGGGGAACAACAGGGTATACGTTCGTAACGTAGCTTCTCACGCAAGTATCAAAATAATCCGAGGCAATGGATTAAGTACTCCCCAAGCCCTTTCCGTCACTCCAGATGGGACTGAGCTATGGGTATCAAACTATGGCAATAATAGCGTTTCGGTATTTTGCATTGCTGCAGCAGGATGCGGAGCAACACCTCAGTGGGGAGCAATTACAAATATTGCAACGGCAAGTATGAATACGCCCATTGACGTAGCAATCACCCCAAATGGGGCATATGCATATGTATCAAATTATGGAGGAAGTACTGTTTCAATAATCTGTGCGTCGGCCACAGAGTGTGGAACCACGGCCCAGTATTCCGAGATGCCATTTTCGCCCCTCACTGCAACATCCGGAGGCGCGACTGGAGTTGACTGGACATCTTTTACCCCCGACGGATTGTATGCCTTTATTGCAAACTGTGGGAACTTCTCTTGTAGTGGGGCTGGATCTATAGCTTATATTGAAAATCCTGAAGCCGTACCTCCCCACGCTCCAACCCTCCAGGGTATTACTAGTGGACTCGCAACCGGGACGAATCAGGTTGACATTACACCTGCCTGTACCAGTTCTTCTTGTATGGCGTACGTAACCGATTTCTCTTCCGGTGAGATTCAGGTCATGGACAATGTGGATGCTGGAATTACCCCGACTGTAAACAATAGTCAGCAAATCAACACCGGCCTTTCATTTCCGGATTATTTTGCATTTACCCCTGACTCCAAATATCTCTATGTAACCGATTACGGCAACGGAGGTGTCGACGTAGTTAGCACGGCGAGCAACTCAGTACAAACCGTTGAAACCGGGATGAGTGAACCGTGGGTAATTGCCATGACCCCCGATCAGGCACCCACGGCATCGTTTTTGGCATATCCTGCCCCAGCCGGGGTAAATAGCTACTTTGACGCTAGTTCTTCGTCGACTCCCACCGGAACAATAAAGGATTACTCGTGGAATTTTGGTGATGGGTGCACGGAAACGGTAACCACGGCCACGACTACATTTGCCTATCCGAGTACCTCTGGTGGAGTCTGTCCGAGCGGTGCTTCTGGAACGGTTTCCTCGGCCGGAACCGGGCCTTTCACTGTAACTTTGACGGTTACCAACTCTGGCAACACCTCAACGTCTCAGATTTTTACCGGACACACCATGTCAAACAACGGAGGAGCTTCTGCCCAGAAGAATCAGACTATCAACCTTCCCAGCAAGCTCGTGGTAACGACGTCTCCGTTGATCGGAACTGCTTCGTCGTCTCCAAACCTTGGTCCGATAACAGTTGAAATGGAAAATTCAAGTGGGGCACCTGTGAATGCTCCTCCTTCGGGTGGTGGCACGGTTTCGATATCTCTCTCGGCAGCATCGGGGACATTTTCCAGTTGGAACGGTACGTCTTGCTCGGGAATAACCATTTCGACCATTTCCCTTCCTGCTGGAACAAGTTCTACGCAACTATGTTATGGAAACTCAACTGCTGGTGCCTACACGGCAACTTTTGCGTCCACGGGGCTCACCAGTGCAACCCAAACCGAGACCGTATTGAACGCTACCAAGGTTGTCATAACTTCGAGCCCAGTAACCGGGTTGGCTTCTACTAGCGCGACTCTAGGCCCAATCACGGTATCCCTAGAAAATGCCGGTGGGACCCTAGAGGCAAATCCGGCTGGCGTGTCGGTGTCGGTAAATCTATCTAGTTCTTCCACTGGGGGGATTTTCTCCCTGTCGAGTGGTGGGGCAACGGTAACGTCAGTCACGATAGGAGCTGGTCAGTCTTCTGGAACGTTTTACTATGGAGACTCTAATTCTGGCACGCCTACTATAACCGCGGCCTTAGGGCTTCTTACTAGCGGAACCCAGGTAGAGACGATTAATTCAGGGTCTCCGTACCAGATTGGGATTACAACGAGTCCACTTACCGGGACTCTTATGGCGACAAACCCAAACCTTGGTCCCATAACCGTAGCCATTGAGGATTCTAGTGGCAATCCAACTAAACCCACTTCAACCATGACCGTAAATCTCTCAGATGGTGGAGGTGGAGGAAGCTTCAGCCTTTACAGTGGTGGTGTTTGCCAGTCATCGACTATTACCTCCACGACTATTGGCACTAGTGCCACTTCAGTCCAGGTTTGTTATGGGAATGGCACTCAAGGGGTTTACACTGTAACCGCTTCGACATCTGGATTGACGGTAAATAGTGTCAACCAGAGTGAAACCGTCTTGACAGCTACCCAGATTGTATTTACAAGTGCTGCCGTACAGGGTCCGGCATCATCAAGTGCCGACATTGGACCAATTACAATCAAGCTAGAAAACGGGGCTGGTACACCTAAAAACATCCCGGCCGGAGCTACGGTTACAATTTCATTGAGTTCGTCGTCTACCGGTGGAATCTTTTCTCTTACCAGCGGCGGGGCTCCCATTACGACTGTAACTATTGCTGGGGGTACCAACTCCGCAACATTCTACTATGGAGACAACATTGTTGGAACGCCTACTCTAACGGCTTCAGATCGTCTGCTAACTTCCGGTACCCAAGTGGAAACCGTTACAACCGGGATTCCGTACAAGTTAGTTATTACCTCGACATCCTTTACGGGCACTACTTCAGGAACACCGAACCTAGGTCCGATAGTTTTCGCGATTGAGGACAGTGGAGGATCCCAGGTAAATGCGACCTCCAATCAAACTATTACTCTTACCTCAACTTCTGGAACTG
This sequence comes from Acidimicrobiales bacterium, assembly GCA_027452005.1. Lineage (GTDB taxonomy): Bacteria > Actinomycetota > Acidimicrobiia > Acidimicrobiales > JAKAVM01 > JAKAVM01. The sequence goes on along the minus strand of DAIDHF010000022.1, from coordinate 179 downwards.
GTACATTTAGTCCTTACAGCGGGGGAGCTTGCTCAACCACTACAGTTACCTCTGCAATTGTTTTGACTGGTACTTCAAAAGTAAGTGTCTGTTACGGCGATATAACAGTAGGTACGCCAACAATAACTGGTACGACCTCGGGACTGACGGTCAATAGTGCGTCCCAGGGTGAGACGGTA
>DAIDHF010000021.1 GCA_027452005.1 Acidimicrobiales bacterium | reverse complement strand
GTCACAACAAGCCCGAAGCTAGGATGGCGCGTGTGACCACGACGGAAGACTGAAGGATCCATGGGATGTGCTGAGCGACTGGAGCAGATCCGGCGTGAGAGCGGTCTGTCCCAGGCGGAAGTCGCCGAGGCCGCTAGCGTCCATCTCGTGCAGATGAGCGGCTATGAGACCGGCCGTGCATTGACGTCGGTCGAGGCGGTGAAGGGTTTGGCCATCGAATTGTCGGTCTCCACCGACGATCTCATCTTCGAACCCGGTGAGAGCATAGTATCCCGGGACGGCCAGCTCTTGTTCGTGGCGGTCCAGTCCCTCGACAAGAAACGCAGAGACGCGGTCAAGGCGCTGATAGAAGCCGCCGTCCTTGCTTACGAGGAAGCCCCATGCAAGGAGTCTCGTCCTAGTCCCCCACCAGGCAGGCCCCGGGGCAAGAAAGGCTGATGAACTATTGGCCGAACTCGGCGAGGAAGGCCCTGTCGTCCATCAAGGCTTCCCACGAGAGGCGCCTGGATTCCACGTAGCTATCTCCCTGACTCCGTGCGAAGGGCCAGTCGCCACAGGACTTGTATCCCTGCCCGCAGAAGATGAACGAGCGCGTGGTCGTGCATGAGGACGCCATTTCGATCGATGCAGTCGGTTCGGCTACTGGCGATTGAGCGTCGGTGTCGATGTTAGGACTGTAGGACTCCGGCGGTTGGTCGTCACCGATGGGGAAATCGCCCGGTGGTTCTTCGTCGGGTGGCAAGCCCCTCACCGCGTGCTCGGTCGCCCAGACAACTCGTTCATCGTGAAGAGCACGACTCGTCGTGGAATACTGGCGGGACTTGGTGAGTCAGTGGCTACGGTCTCCATGTGCATTGGCCCAGAGAGCCAGGTTGAGATTTCTGCATTGATCGTTGTCGGCGAGGGTGAGCGCGGCGGTGACCAAGCGCCGGGAGTGATTGTGCAGCTTGGCGATCCTGATATCACAGGACTTGAGGCGATTGTCGAGCAGTCCTGTTGCATCAAGACTCTTAGTGGCATATTTGGCGACGTATGCCGCGACCTTCTTGACCGCCTCCGGTGTGGACCCGTCCAGTGGGGAAACGTCGACCTGGGTTCCCCAGCGGGCTTTCAGGGGCCGGTTCTTGGACATCACCGGGTAGTAGACACCGACCTGGGACTCTGCTGCCATGGTGACGACCATGAGGTGGGCAGTATCGACTCCTTCGGGACAAACCGGCTCGCCGTTGGCGCCGACGAGTCCTGCGCGAATCAGGTGGCGAGCGTCGCTTCGATAGAGCGCTGCACACGACGGACATGGCGTCGGCCGGCGGTTCCCACAGGCTTTCAGCAGCACCCCGTCGGGCTCGTCGGCCGTCGAATAGGTGGTCGTGGTCGCCCCGGCGGAATCGGTCGTGGAGATCCGTCCCCGCATGCGGATCGGGTGCGAGCAGTAGTTAGCCTGGTCGACGAGCCCGGATAAGCGCCGGTAGGTGCCGTCGATGCAGCGGCCCATGGGCGCGCCGTCGTGCGCGGCGGCATCGGATCCGGCTGTGTAGAGATTGTCGAAGGTGGGGGTGGTCGTCATGGGGATGCGGCTTTTACCTCGTAGGAGGAGGATAATGCACCCCTGCGGCATAGGTCATGACCTGGACTTTTGTGATCTTCCCGGCTCCTCCGGCTGCATCGGGGCCTTGGACGCCTGCCCGATCGACTCCGACGTGGCAGACCACTGGAACGAGCGACGGTGACGGGACTTCATATCGACGACCATCCGGTCCTGATCAGCCATTCGCACGGTTCTAGGCACCGTCGTGAGCGTTGATGGGCTCGAGAAGGAGAAAAGGAAGGGCTGCTATCACCCCTCCCCGTGTCGATTCCTGCGGCGGCTACAGCCGCGTGTGGCGCCTACGGCACCCGGAACGGCGCCTCCCCATGTCAGCCCATCGGGACGAAGGTGGTGTTAGGGCTTTGCGCCAATGGGCCGATATTCGGAGAGTCCCTGATCAGGGCGGAGATGGTGTCTACCCTCTTTACCCAATATCAATAGCGCTTCACATCAATTGCTCGATGAATCCCCGGTGTTCTTCACGCCACATTTCTGAAGAACGTAGGCATCGAATTGGCTGCCTGCCGCTTCTACCTGAGGTACGTATGCAGCATTGGTGATGCTATGTGGAACTTTTGCCATGTCTCCGTTTGCTACATGAATTGCATGAAGATACGGAGCCATAGCCGTAGACAAGGTCTGAGTCTCGGACTGTATAGCCAGCGGCGCTTCAGATGCTATCTTCGGAAGTGACTCAAGTATCGTCCAGACCGGTGGGGGCAAGGTGATGGGAAACGATCCATTGGATAAGTTCTCTGCACTTACAAAGTCAACATTGGCTGAGGTGAAGGCAGCAACGTCCTTACAGAACGGCGTATTGAGATCTGGGGCAAGAATCGTGGTGCTCGTTGCACCCGGCAGTGAAAGCGCGCCTGATGTAGAAGGTGACTGAGGGGCCAGTGTTATGTTTGGCGAATCATTCGATGAGTTGCTGCTGCATGCGGTTAGGCAGAATGCAACCACTTCAACTGGAACCCCAATTCTTCCAAGGACAGATTGCTTCAAGAGATCCATGCTTCCAATAGAAAGGCGTCTTGTTGGCCGCACGACGGCAGTAGCTGAAATATTGCAAGGTACTTTCCAAACCTCTTCATCCATTGCTCAACGTGGTTACCGTTTATTGGCATTGACGAAGTCCAACCATCGGCAGTTGCTTCTCCATCATAATACGCGACAACCGTAGCGAAGTCGGACGTAGTAAGAATCAGCTTGTTGACCGCGGGATGCTCCATTGTTCCTTGGTCATTCCAGGATGGGATTTCGATAAATCCGTCACGCCAGGTAGTTGGCGCACCTGAATCAGGTTGGCAGTATGGGAATCTTGCGTAAGTGTGCAGAGAATGTGCGCCAGGTGGGATCGACAGAAAGATCTTGTCTCCGGCAAGAAAGGAGAGTTCCCGGTTCGCGGGGTCCAAGGTGCTTGGCGCACAGGCACTCATTAAAAGTATCAAGAAGACAGCAGAGCCAATTTGCAGGTATTTCATGAGATCTACAGTTGATTGCATTCAGTAAGAATCGTATCGACCAAACCGACGTGAGGCCTCCACGTCTCAAGGTGAAAGTTCCTTGAGAACCCCATATTGGTTGGATTGGTGAAGCTATTTGGGCGCCCGAGCACAAAGAACCAGTGACATTCGAATTGATCGTGCATAGAACCGGAATCAGCATTTACACCATCTCGACCTGGAGCTGAATTGGCCTTGTCCACCACCTGGTGCCAAGCAAACGACACCGTCGCCTCATTGAGAGCCAACCATGCCAACACGGTGGTCGGATTGGGATTTGTCCCAGTCACAAAATTAAGTACCACCGCACTGGCTCGTGCAAGCCCGGACGGAAATACTGTCAGCTCGTTCGGCTTGCATATTTCATTTGCTACCGATTTTGGGATGCCCAGTGCGGAATCGTTTTGTCCCCATTTGACGCTATCGATGAGGTCCCACGGGGCAGTACCCGTAGGATCGACGTAGTTGAGTGGATCATAGGCCCCGTAAAAGTACGCCCGCTCTGTAGCACCCACTATCGGATCCGCACTCATAAACTGCCCCGTTGTCGGATTATAGAATCTAATAATCAAATAGATAAGTTCAGTTATATCTCTATATCCCCCAGCAAATTCAAATGGCGTGGTCCAGAACCCAGCTGTAGATGAAGCGGTTCCATAACGGTTGTAGCTATAAGTAGCACTAGTTGAGGAGGACTTATAGCTAGTCATCTGATTATTAGAGTTGAATCCATAGGAGATAGCACCCACTGGTCCAATTTGACCAGTTCTATTTCCGTTTTGATCATAGGTGTAGTTGGTAGTTCCTTGTGGACTGGCAGCTGAGACGAGTTCACCATTTTCATTATAACTCATGGAAGTTGAATCCATTGAAGTTATGCTCCCGCTGGTTGAATAGTAATAACTACCCAAGGGCGCTCTAAAACTTCTAGGGCACTTACCCAAGCACTCGATGTCCTCCTATCCACAAAAGGAACTCTAAAGTATCTTTGGCCAGACTACGGACCAGAGTTCATCTCTAAGGCCCACAAAGGCTGGGCTGACGAGATGGGAGTTACTTTGTACTACATAGACCCAGGATCTCCCTGGCAGAACGGTAGGTGCGAGTCGTTCAATTCAATCCTCCGAGACGAACTGCTCAACGGGGAACTCTTTGATAGCCCCCTGGGTGCGAACATACTCTCGCCCTACTTCAAAGATATTTACAACAACGAACGGCCACACAGCTCTCTTGGGCACCTGAGTCCCAAAGAGTTCTTAGAACTAGATACAACCAGTCAAAGGATAATCTTGACCCGGTCTTCAAAGTCCAGGAAGTACTACGCAAGACAGTTCTTCAAAAATTCAGGCAAGCAAGATATGGCCATGGTATCCTAAAGTGCGACTTACTAACATATGGGGTGGACCGACAAATGGGGACCCAGCACAGGATGTAACCCACTCTTTCATCGTAAGAGTAACCGTGTGATTCTTCGATACTATTGTTAGTGTCACCCAGTTCCGCAGTTATGGTCCGCACTGTTATCCAGCCTCACACGTTCGCTTCTTTCATTGTTCAACTATTAGTCGCCAAAGCAAACCGTGCTGTCAAGGGTGGAGGAAGTCCTGCCAACTTCGTCGTTCAGACGGTGGCTTTAAACCTCTGCAGCTATGAGTCGGTATAGAGCTGGGGTGGACGGCTTATAATGGAAAGGGTCAACTCTGCTTTCTATATGTGATTTTTGGTGGTTCCTCATACCTTGTCACTGACAAAGAATGAGGAGGGGACCACCGCTCTACTTAAGGGAAAATGGGACAATCTCTTTCTACATGATGTAGGAGGTAGAGAAGCTAAAGCTCTAGCCCATTTTCTGAATTGAGCTAATTTGCCGCGCCCCTCGCTAACATTTCCATCTCGGACAACATAGCATATTGTGCCGTGGGATACCGTCAGGAGCGTGGCTGTCTTCACCGGAATTCACGGGATGGCCAAGACGTCCAGGAATGGCTTCTTAGAACTCGCCAAAAGCTGAAGTACCTGCGACGGAGCTTGAGTTGTTGGACTGACTTGGCAGACGGACTGTGAGGGAAGGACGGTAAACTCATGGCCGAAATTGATCAAACGATCAAGCAAGACTCGGCCCGACATTGCCGAATTTGTTTCAAGAACTTGTGGAGTGAACTCGAAAAAGATGAACGGGTAAAGCTTTAGTAGGGTTTCCGTAACTCCCTGTACGACCCTCGCCTCGGCTCCTGCGACTTCGATCTTGATGAAGTGAATTCGTTTCTGGGATTCTAATATCTCGCCTAGTGCTGACGTCAACACGAGATCTCTCGTGTCCGACATCGATGGGCTACCATCGCAACAAGATGCATGAGCATGTTTTACAAATCTATTATGTGCAAGTATCTCAGTTGAGTTACTAATCGCGACGAAAGATACATCTACATCACAGTACTGAGTTTGGAAGATGTTGAGGAGAAGAAGTGAATGATTTTGGAGACCTGGCTCGTAGGAAATAGCTCTGTCCGTGGTGCCTACAGATCGACCCGCTAGGACAGTATAGTAACCGAGCGATGATCCGACATCCATGAAACATTGTCAAGGAGACAACTTATGGGTCAGCGGAGCGGTGACAGGAGGTTCATATTCATGGTTACGCTGGGTAGTGTCGCTGACATGGCGGTAACCGGTAGCAGATAGATATAGCGAGTGCTCCAACTTCAAGTCCACTAACTCCGGGGCACCGCCTACCCAGGAATAGAAATGTTGAAGTCGATCCTCGAATCCAGGGGATTTCGCATTGTAGCTGACAAGTTTATCGACGGCAAAGTGTTCATGACGGATCATTTTTGCGCATCGCCCAAAGCCAACTTGATCGGGTTCGCGACCGAGAAGAATTTTGCAACTAGCACAGACGTCACTAAGTATTGCGATTCCCGTACCATGAAGTCGTGAGTAAACATAAGATTCAACCGGCTCGGGAATGACATTCTACATGATCCTGCGAAGTGACGCAGATCGCCATAGCGCTCCTTTTGGCAAGAGATAATCTGAGCGACTTAGCCATGTGTCGTTTCTCATGCGTCGTGGTAGTAATACATAACCTATTCTGACCTAGATCCACGAATAAGACACGCGACAAAGTCACCTTTCACCTGGAAGAATGGTTGTTACTAAACGGATTATTTTCCGACCGAAAGGCATATGTCTGGTTGCACAAACTATAGAGAATAAGGAGGGCCCAAAGGTGGTTTTTGGCTCATTCGAATGGCGTGTCCCACTTCGAGCTGGCCATCATCTCTTGGCCAAACTGAATCCTATCTCCAGCCATTAGGCATCCCTATCCATTCCCAGTCTAATTTGCAATTGATCGCTAACTCTCGTTGGACTCCTCTGAAGGCATCGGTTGGATTAGGAGTTTTTGACTTGTTATTGATGAGAGCAGAGTTTGCTCGCGATATTATTTCCAGTGGGATGGAGTAACTAAGTGGTAACGCGTATAGGGAATCGGGCCATTTAGGAGGACTATTATCGACCACAGAGACATCGGGAAACCACTGACTATCCTCCGGGTATAGATCGTCCTTCTAGAGAATCGGAAAACCAAAAGCACCAATTAACAACCAGATAGTGGTCCCTTCTATCACGCGCGTTCTCAAACCGGAAGTGGTAGATGACGTCTGGGCCGTCTTTGAACTGCTCATCCCTGTTCCGGTCGACAACCATCCCTTGGGCAGAGACCAGAGATGTCTTCGACGTTTTCTAGAGACGATTGGTGAGGGGTGCTCTTGGCAAGACGCGAAGCGGCTGTACTCAACAATGTTTCCGATATCACCATGGGTAATCCCTTCCACGGATGGGTTGAAGCCCGGGTGATTGACACCTTACATTCCAAGACGCTTGTCGCCTACGGCAAGGGGATGGGCCTGGACTTCTCCGAGGTGGTGGGCGATGGATCTCTCCGCAAAAGCCCTCGTGGGGGCGGAGGGACGGGCAAGAACCCGACCGATCGTGCCAAGTTGGGCTGGAAGTGGTCGAGTGTGACAGAAAGGCATGGGATCCCCTCCGGTGTTGCCATCGATGGTGTCAACCCCAACGACTCGGTAATTCCTGTACCCACGTTCGATGACGCTGAGCGCCACTACTTCCTAGCCGAGGTCGAGACACTCTGGCTAGATCAAGGCTATGCAACAGAATCGAGAAGTTCCGGGCAGACCCGGCTAGGTTGTAGAAGAAATAGCTTCAGACAGAGATACTTGTGTCCGGGGTCTCAGTAGAGATCAAAGTCAAGGCCAGCGCACACGGAGGCCCCAAGCTCAAAACAAGCCTGGGTTACCTCGGAGTCAACGCGGCCTACGTGGCATACCGGCTCGGCAACCTCCTTCCAGGCCAGACCGGTAATGATCTTGTAAATGCTACTCAGACCCCCATCGACGTCGGTGTCACCCTTGACGAATACCCCGTATGGTTTACCCACGGTGACATCCAGGCAGTCGTAGTAGATCCTCTCGAAGAAGTCCTTCATTAACCCGGACATGTATCCAAAGTTGATCGGGGTACCTACAATAATGGCCGAGCACCCGATGACATGGTCACAAGTGAGGTCAACTACTCGACTACATTGAACTGAAACCCTCGTACTCTCAACCGAGTTGGCTCCATCTATAACCGACCGACACATAGAGAGTGTCTCCCCGGACCTCGACTGATAGGCCACCAATAGGGTCTTTTCAGGGGCAGACGTTCCAGGCACAATTGCGGTCAGGCCGCTTGGGTTACCCCGGGACCGGTAACTCTTTGGGTCGCGAGTCTTAGAACCTCCGACTCGCCCAGGGCCCAACGGAGGACTCCCCCGAAACTGCGCATGGCCATGTCAACCCCTACCCCCTCGACCGACCCGGGCTGGCGTATCTGACCGAGATCTCGGGCCCAACCCGGGAGAATCCCGATCGCGGCCTGCACGATCAGGGCCCGCAAAGCCTCCTCAACTCCGGTCGAGTTGGTCGTGTTTACAATGTAGCTAATCCCATCCCGGGACTGGTTGGTGAGTGCCAGGCTCGGCCTAACCCTACCAAAGTACTCTCGGACTTCCTGGAAAGTTTGGGGGACCTCTCTTGCACCCAACTTTGTTGCCACGGTGGACATCTCTAAGAAATATTTGTCCCAGGCTGATCTGGGTAGGTAACGGTCGCCAAACCTCCGATAGGCCCGCAGAAAGCAGGCGGTCTCGGCCACATGAACCCAGGTGAGAAGGTCCGGGTCGTTGGCCTGGTAGGGCTCCCCGGTTGGTCCTACCCCGAGAACCCGGGAATGGATCACCTTGACCATCTCGATCGCCCGGTCAGCCGCCTGGGTGGAACCAAATGAGGTCGTCCCCACAAACAGGGCCGTCCTCTGAAGTCTCCCGAGAGGATCTTCTCGGTAATTAGAGTGGTCGGCAACCCCGGCCATGGCCAGAGGGTGCAGTGACTGGAGCAACAGGGACGCAATCCCACCAACCAACATCGAGGGGAGGTCCCCGTGGACCTGCCAGGTAACGCTGCCCGGCCCAAAGTAGCCCGGGTCCCCTTGAGGCCCTGAGAATATTTCCGCCATCTCCTGGTCACCTTGCAGGGTAGATCTCAAGTTGGCCGATATTGTTTCTTTGATCCGGTTGAGGCTCACAACCGGGAGCGGTGTAGCAGAAAGTTGAATCCCCATCTTAGTACCAGAGCATATCGCATCACTGTCAGCCGCACCACGTTGCAGGTGCTTCATATCTCCAATGAACGTCAGTCTTAGGGTTACCGCCTAGGGGAGAACTAATATGGTCCGATGGTCGCACTTCACAGGTACCAACGAGAACCCCGACAGGGTGATCTCTTGATTGCCACTCCCAAGATGACCGACCCCAACTTTGACCGAACCGTGGTGTACATTTTAGATCACAACGAGGGGGGATCTCTGGGTATTGTAATCAACCGGTCAACCGAACTCGACGTGTTGGAGATATTCCCCGACGTGGCTGACCGGGTGGCATATCCCAGGGTGGTCTTTCAAGGAGGCCCCGTCCAACCCGAGGTAGTCATCGCTATTGGTTCTATCCGAAAGGACCTGATTGCCGACGACCTCAGTTCCCTAGATGATATTTTACTTCAGCCAGCAACTCGCCAGATCAGCCTGGACGACACGGACAATCTCGACCTCGTAGCCTCGTTGAGAATGTTCTCAGGTTACGCTGGTTGGGGACCCGGGCAGTTGACCGGGGAGATCAAGGCCGGGGCCTGGCTTGTCGTCACCGGTCTTGACGACGACGTGTTTAGTCCGACCCCCCAAGATGTCTGGAGCACCGTCTTGAGACGTCAAGATTCAGACCTGGCCATCCTTGCTGGCTATCCCCGAGACGTGAATCTCAACTAATCCACCTTGCGCTATAACCCGGTTAGGTGGGAGAGCGTTGAAAAGAGCATTCCGGATATCTCAAAGCCGGTGGCCTGGGTGACGTGGACCCCATCGGGCCATCTCACGGTCTGATTGCCCAAGTACCCACTAAAGTGCCCACCCGGGCTGATGATTGATCCGAGGTCAAACACGGACACCTGCCTCGGAAACATCTGCGCTAGGGAGTACTCTAGCTTGTTGAACATGTCAACCCTCATGTGAAGGGTTTCGGGGAATGGTCTACTGGTCAACGGATTTGGATCTGGACCCAGATAGGGCATTGTGAGCACGACGACCTTTGTGGGTCCCAATTGGTTGTCTTGACCTGTCGCGGGCGAGCCAGATGCTACCTCAATAGCCCTCCTTAGCTCGCCGATAAGTTGTTTATCAAAGTTCGGTCTACCGATGTGGGACCACTTCGAGTCCAGCTCTCTGTTTACTATCTCCCAACGACCGATCAAGATAATAGACACGTCTGGCTTGAAGGCGGCAACCTGACTGGCCCAGGTATCTGCCCACTGGTTGCACCCGGGGGTTTGTGGCTGCACCTTCCCACTTACCTCAAAGGGTCCACCGATCGATATTCCACATCCCACGATTGCACCGTTGTAGATCTCGGCCTGGGGGAGGAGGGCGCTAGAAAGTGCCAGGCCTTCAGTGGTCTCCGACACGAGGCCCTCTCCAAGGGTGTAGGCCAGAGAGTCCCCCAACACGAGGACCTTGTTGGTCTGTGGCGGAACCAATCCCTGGGTTTCAAGGGGAGGCACACCACCCGACGGTGGGACAAGCACGGCTGGATTGATAGAGGGCACACTGGCTAGAGACGACTGGGCCGTGGAGCTCAGCTTCCAGGGTAGTTTTGTCTTGAACCTTGAAATTGGTGGACCCACAGTTGAACCGAGCCCGGTTACTCGGTCCACCAAGGAGTCGCCACCATCGTCGACATATAACGTCCCGGTTTTCCCGACTGCCACGGAGGTTGGATTGGACAGGTTTGAAAGGCCTGGAGGGCTGTTCGGGTTCTTGGGATACACAAATCCACTCACCCCGGACCCGACCAAACTTGAGATTACCCCGGTTCTCCTATCTACAACCCGGATTCGCTGATTATCTGTATCAGAGATGAAAATGTTTCCTAAAGAGTCAAGGGTGATTGAGTAGGGAAATCCCAACGAGGCCCTAGTTGCCGGGCCTCCATCACCCGAATATCCGGCCCGACCGTTACCGGCAACTGTGGTGATTATCCCGGTAGCGAGGTCAACCCTGCGAATTACCTGGTTATTGGAGTCGGCAATATAGAGGTTTCCTCTAGGACCTATTGCCACCCCGGTTGGATCAAACAACGAGGCCCCAGTTGCCGGGCCTCCATTACCCGAATAGCCAGCCCGACCGTTACCGGCAACCACCGTGAACCTTCCTGAGGTGGTCACCTTCTTCACCTCATTGTCTCCGGTGTCGGCCACATAGAGGGCTCCGGTAGACACGAATGCCATCCCAGACGGGGACTCTAAGTTACTTGGACGTGCTGGAGAAAACCCCGACGTCCCATTCCCGGCAACTTGTCGCCAGGATCCCTTCGGCCCAATTGCAACAATCTCGTTGTCGAACGTGTCTGCAATATAGGTAGTAGATCCGGCTCCAATTACAGCGTCTGAGGGGTCCGACAATACAAGTTTTGGTTGACCGGGTTGGGGAAGAAATGCAGTGTTTGAGCCGGCGAGGTCACTTGGATTACCGATGGTTGAGATCTGATCTGTTGAAAGGTCGATGGATCTCACCTGGTTGTTTGTGGAATCTGCCACGATCAGTCTTGATCCAGACGGACTAATTGAGAGCTGAGTTGGAAAGTCCAGCCTGGCCAGACTTGCTGGACCTCCATCTCCGGAGTATCCAGCTAGACCGTCTCCCGCAAAAACTCCCATTGATCCAGTTGCCAGGTCCTCCTTTAGGATCGTAGAAGAATCGGTATCAGATATATACAAGTTGTCGTGGGAGTCAACTGCAACTCCCTGGGGGAACGATAGATGGGTTTGAGAAGATCCACCGACGACAACTCTAACCATGTCGGTCTTTAGATTGAGCGCCAAGATACGGTTGTCAAAGGTGTCGCAGATATACAGGGTGTTACCTGCCAGAGCCAGACCACTTGGATAGTTGAGACTTACTCTGGTCCCGAGACCTTGACTTATAGATGGACCGGGTCGTGTGATCCCAGCCAAGGTTACCAAGCGACCGGTTGAACGCACGATCTCTTCTATGAGGTTATCGTTGGCGTTAGAGAAATACACGTTGCCACGGCTGTCGACAACGATTCCTAGGGGGTGATTTATTTCGGCCCGTGTTGCCAGTTGACCACTTTTTGAGATCCCGGCAATCCTGGTTCCAGCAATCACCTCTTCAAGGCCGGTTTTCAGGTCGATCCTCCAGATCAGATTGTTGGCAAAGTCTGACTCATACAAGGTGGTTCCCCGGACGAACACCCCCACGGGCGACTGTCCAGTTTCGAGAGCCGGCATCGGACTTGAGCTCGGTAGGTTTAGTATGCCCAGCCTACCCCGGGTACTTGGGCCACTAGATACCGCACGAGGAGAGCAGGCCATCGCGACAAGGGCAACGGCCGCCAGGGCCAGGGTTGGAATTGTCACGACCCGGCTAGAGTGCAGTACCTTTCTAGTCCTAAGAATTCTCCGACTTGCCAATCTTGGCCTTGGAGATCTTCTTCTGACTGGCCCGACCAAGCTTCATGAGCACAGGGTTGGAAGCCACGACCAAGCGTCCCGAGGATCCCAGGATCCGGGCAACTATTGCACGAGACCTGGGGATCGATCCAACTAGTTGGCCCCTCTCGACGAGAGTGATCCCATATCGGGCAACCTGGGCTGGATCTAGGAGCTTTCCCGAGGAAAAGCTCATTACTGAAGTACCCCGGTCAACGGTGTCAAAGAGCATGGGTGTCCAGATCCCATCTGGGCAGACCACCGAGACTTGAACGTTGTACCTGGCCACCTCGGCGGCTAGAGCCACGCTAAAGGCCCGCACGGCGTGTTTTGTCGCCGAGTAAACCGCCAATCCTGGTGCGGGTGTCCAGGCAGCAAAAGACCCGACGTTTAGTATTGCTCCCCCGGTTACCTTCATGGAGTCGAGTGCCCCTGCACACCCATTTAGGACACCCAGTAGGTTGACTTGGACCACTCTCGTAACATCGTGTCCGTCTTGGTCGGTGAAGTAACTATCCCCAAGTATCCCGGCATTATTTATCCACAGATCGGGGGTATATTGGCGGGCGATCGACACACAGTCATCTCTCTTTGTAACGTCAAGGCCGACATAAGAAAACCCATCCCCAAGACTTGATCCAGAAAAATCGGGGGCGATGTCGGTTCCTATTACCTGGCAACCCTTCTCCAGTAATACCTTACACAGTTCACTTCCTAGCCCGCCGTTGGCCCCGGTTACAACAGCCGTCTTGGCGCGTAGATCAAATCGAGTCTTTTTTTTCAAGTCAACTACTTGGGAGGCGTGGCTTGTGGGGTCTGGCTAATCGTCGTCACCTGAGCGGAGTTTGCGTTCATGGATCTGGCGCTCGTAGATGTGGCGCCTGATGAATTCCCTATCACTCTCGGGGAGGTCAATGAAGGATATACCTACCTCTTTCGACCCGGCCCGGTTGAAGACTTTGGCAACCTTTGCCTTGGCTACCAGCTCTCTCTGGTGGCCTCTCTTGCCAACCTTGGTCTTGACCGTAATCTCTTCTCCATCTTCAAAGTTGATGTTAGAGGGAATCTTGGCCTTCAGGCCTCCTTCACTCAGGTCCAGTCTAAGGGCCTCTACAAAGCTGTTGCCTTGGGACAGGTAAATAGGGGCAACGTCTCTGAGCCTCGCAAAGCGACGAATTTGCTTGGTTATTGGTATGCCGATCTGCTTGAGCACCCACGTGGGAGGATTTTCTGGAACGACCTTTGCAATTACAGCGGGCAGAACGTGTTCACCAGATTCGTCCACCCAGGCCAACATAAGCCGGTCACCGTTTCGGACCTCAACGGAAGAACCATCGCTTTTGGCTGGGGACTTGACTACCAGCAGGCCCCGTTGTGGGTCGGACGTTTTCAGACGGGTAATATACTGGTCCTTCTTCTTGTGAAGGCGCAGGATATAAAGATCTCTCTTGTCGTCAGGCCAGGCCCGGTCGTCACGACGGTGCTGCATTCCCTGAGCAGCCCAGTGATGGAAGTGGTGGCGCGTCTTTTGACGGTCCTTCGAACGACCGTCCTTGGCAATCGCCATTAGTTGCTCACCAGTTCCAAATTTATCCTTACAGACCCATTCCGTCGGGCATACCCTATAGTTTAGAGCCTAAGTCGGCCACACGTAGGCTCGCTTTGACTCTAAGCTACACTGTCATCAGATGGGAATAATACGACCAGGGCCGATCAGGCACTCTAAGACCCGGGTAGGACTACTCAAGCCCAGGTATCGGCGGGTAAGTATTGTATTTTCCCTGGTAGTAAGTCTTGTGGCGATTGGATTATGGCGAATTGCCCAGTCTCCGATTTCCACAGGCCTTCGAGATACCAACTTGGCGAGCTATCTCGGTGCACTGGGGCCAGAACTTGATTCCCAGGTCGCACTCGCCAAAGAGTTGGGTAAGATTCGGGCAGACGCACCGGGCTACTCACGCCAGGAGATAGTGACCAACCTGGTCAATCTAGAGATCGCCTTCCAAGAGACTGTCCAGTCGATCAACGAGTTTCGTCCCGGTCACCTTGGCGGCTACTCACTTTTGGGGCTCAACGGGGCCCTTTCAAAGTGGACTCGGGGCCTTGAAAACTTTACGCTGGCAACCTTCGCGGCTATTGGACCGGGTTATACCCCTCCTGTATCGCCCTATGGGAGCTTGGGGACAACTCAACTCTATAACCAGATCTGGTCCAAGGCCCAGGCCATAACCGGCTCAACCGGGATCACGACACGCTTTAGTCTGGCCACTGAAAATCTGGAGTCCGGTGACCGCGAATATGAATCATTTGCCAATGATTTACGTCGCATGATTCCTGACCAAGGAAGTACCCGATCGACCGGGGTGGCTGGCTTGAACAAAAAATCACGATCAATTCGTGAGAATAAGACCAATGAGGGTCCAACAAGAACCCCAAAGGTCAAAGTGGGCTCGATCGGGAAACCCACCCGATACAAGCCCTTGATAGCAACAATTGAAGGGATGCCGAGGAGTATTGCCTGGATTTCAAGTCCGGGGCTCTGGACTAGCCAGTCTATGGCCTCTTTTGAGACCGACCTGGCAACTTCACAGTCGTTACAACCGGTTCACCAAGTTGCTATCGTATCGGGATCTATAACGCCTGCGCCTATACCGGACCTGGTAGGGAGCTCCAACCCGATCCTCATCGGGAGCAAGTTGTTTGGTGTACTTGTTGTGGTAACCAACCGAGGTAACGTACAAGAGTCTGCAGTGCCGATTCGCCTACAAGTCACTTCAACTTCCAAGTTGCCACCTCCTGTGACGGTATTTGGGGCAGTTCCCACCACGACTCAGGTCCAAACAGGGCCAACCCAAGTGACCCTCAATAAAACAGTGACACTAGACCCAAGTCAGACCATCTCGGTAGCGTTTAGCGCGATCAATCTCGCCCAAAACTACACGTACTCGGTGGCAGTTCAACTTGGTCCCGTTTCAGGGCAGTCAAGTACACAAGGGCTGACCTACCAAACCCAATTTGAGCTAGAGAGCTGACACAAAAGACTCGCAATGAGCCGGCTTTAGCCTGGGGTCGTGGGCAGTCAAGTTGAGTCTTGACCAAAGAACTCAATCAGAGCCTGGGTTGCTAGTGTTCTAAGTGGCCTTCCCAGCTTTTGGGCGGCCAAGACAAGGTCGTCATACTCGGGTTTGGCGCCGAGTTCACTGTATTTGACTGATATATCACATCCATCTATTTGAACAACCCTGGAAGATCGCTCCAGGGAGAATCTCTCAACTTGCCAGGTCCTAAGTCCCAGGGATCCGGTTTCTTCGACGAGGAGTCTAGATAGTCGTGAAACGTCGAGCGGGTTTGCCAAAACACTGATGACTACTCCGGGTCTTCCCTTTTTCCCTGTGTAGTTGGTCACCCAGCAGTCGCGTGCACCTTCTGCAATTAACTTTTCAAGAGTGTAACCGATTAGTTCTCCAGACACGTCATCGAGGTTGGTCTCAATGACAGCCAGTTGATCGTGTCTGGCAAATCCTAAATGTGAGCTGGGATCATCGCGCTCAACTACGAGGGTCGTTTGAACCAGGTTGGCCCCTGCGTCTAACTCCCGGCTTCCCGCCCCATAGCCAGAAGTGACTACCTCAAATTTACCGTGGGGTCTCAGGGGGGTGCCGAGGCATCTGACCAGGGCGGCTCCGGTGGGTGTGGTCAGCTCCTGGTCAAGGTCCAAAAACCGAACCTCAAGTCCCCGAAGGATGGCCAGGGTTGCAGGGGCCGGATTTGGAAGAGTTCCGTGAGAGCTGTCAACCGTTCCCCGGCCAAGACTAACCGGTCCAACTTCTAGGTGTTCTAGATCCAGGGATTCCATGGCAAGACAAGTTCCCACGATGTCCCCAATGCTGTCGATGGCACCGACCTCGTGAAAGTGGACCTGGTCAATCTCTATCGCATGAATCTGGGCTTCTACCTGGGCGAGACACTCAAAGATCTCTTTAGCCCGCGACTTGGTAAGATCACTGCACGAGGAGCTCTCGATTAGAGCGACGATCTGGTTGAATGAGCGATTCTGGATATCTTTAGTCAATCTCACGCCCAGGGAACTCTGGTTGATATCGACCTTGGTGGCAACGATTGTCTGGCGAGTCACTCGACTGGTTCCCACGCAAATTCCCAAGCCACCCAGGGAACCGAGATGGTGGTTGATAAATTCAACATCTGCCCCACAGTCGATCAAAGATCCAAGCAACATGTCTCCGGCGACCCCGAAGGGACAGTTCACAACTGCCAGGTGTCTCATGAGCGCTCACCTATTCGACCACGCCCGGAGGCCTTTGACCCCATTCTTACACATGCGAGGGCTGCACCAAAGCCGTTATCTATTCCGACCACGGTAATCCCGGCCGCACAGCTCGAGAGCATTGACAGCATGGCCGTTATGCCCTGAAAACTTGACCCGTAACCGCTAGAGGAGGGAACTGCGACGATCGGGCACGCCACTAAACCGCCGACCACGCTTGCCAGGGCCCCTTCCATGCCGGCTACAACTACCACGATGTCGCCACCTGAAATTAGTTCTAGCTGGTCGAAGAGACGGTGAATTCCAGCAACCCCACAGTCGGGGAAGAGGTCGACCCCGAACCCGTACGCACTCAGGCAGGCATACGCTTCACTGGCAACCGGTAAGTCGGATGTCCCGGCAGTTACCACCGATACCCGGATGTCAATCCCAGCGCGGTGGCGCCAGGTGACCGTAAAGGTTTCTTCGTCTTCAGGCAAGCCTCGCTCATCTCGGGCAAATTCCAAGTCCATCTCATCGAGTTGGTAGCCCGGGTGAAATCTAGACGGCCACACTTGACCTCCTGGGCTTTCTTTGGTGGCCAAAGTGACCTGGGACACACTAGCCCGGGTCATTATTACAGGAAGGCTGCCCGGACGAGCGAGCATGTCGGCAACGATCTGTGAGCACTGGCCAGGGGTCTTACCCGGGCAGTACACGGCCTCGGCAAGTCCCTGTCTCACCCCCCGATGGTGGTCGACCTTGGCAAATCCCAGATCACTATAGGGGAGATTAGCCAAAATACCAGCGGCATCCTCGCGTGAGATTTGTCCTGAAGAATAGGCCTCTAGAAGGTCGTCGAGAGTTTCCAAGTCCACCAGACAACAATGACACGTCTTGAATACGTGTGTCGCATCCTGTGGCCTTATGATTAGATGACATGAAAAATTCCAAGGTCCGAGCTGTACCCCCGGTTGAGCGGATTGGATACCTGGGTCCCCCGGGCACCTTTACCGAGGAGGCCCTCTTGACCCAGGCTGACCTGGCCCAGGCTCAGCTGGTTGCTTTCGGCTCAGTATCCGAGGTACTCTCGGCCACGCAAAATGGAGACGTAGGTATCGGTTTTGTACCCATGGAGAACTCTATCGAGGGAACTGTGAATGTTACCCTAGACCACCTAATCTTTGATCATGACCTCTTTATTCAGAGAGAGGTGGTAATCGGGGTACACTTGCAGCTGCTGGCTCGCCCTCATGCCAGCGTTGAGTCGATCAAGAAGGTGATCTCGTTCCCGGTGGCGAGTGCACAGTGTAGAAACTTTCTAGCGACCACCTTGCCGGGGGTTGAGGTTGTGGCAGCCAACTCTACAGCCGAGGCCGCCTCAGTGGTGGCACGCGAGGGCCTAGATGAGTACGCCGCTATCGCCCCTAAGCTGTGTGCGGAGCTTCACGACCTCAAGATTGTTTGTGGCGACATTGAGGACCATGACGGGAACGAGACCAGGTTTGTGGCCGTTGGCCGGTCTACAATCGCCCCGGCAACTGGACACGATAAGACCTCGATCGTGTGCTTTCAAGATGCGGATCGCCCGGGAAATCTTCACACGATCTTGGGTCAGTTTGCGGCCCGGGGAATCAATCTGACCAAGTTGGAATCACGGCCCACCAAAAAGGGCCTCGGGGACTACTGCTTTGTGGTTGATCTTGAAGGTCACGTAAGTGACGAGGTAGTCGCCGACTGTCTTCGTGAGTTGCACGCCCAGCTTAGGTCTGTGAAGTTCTTGGGATCCTATCCGGCGGCCGGGCCCTCGGGGCACGAGAAACGACGAGCCGCAAGTCGAGCCTGGGAGGCTGGCGAGGCCTGGGTAAACTCACTCCGGACCCGGGTTAGAGACATCCCCTAGAGATCAGCCTTGCCACGATATGGCCCGAGTTCACCAAGGTCGGAATCTTTGGGTGGAATTTTGTGCCCGGATTCCTCGTAGGGCGCGTTCGTCAGCTAGCCTGTCTTCTCGGAGGGATGGCAGAGCGGACAAATGCGCGGCTCTTGAAAAGCCGTGACCTTTCGGGGTCCGTGGGTTCGAATCCCACTCCCTCCGCTCGGGAGCTTTGGCAACTGGTCTGGGTTGAGTCCAAGGGTGTAACCGACCGGGTGTGTTTTTGGCACTAGAGTTCTCTAAGGCTAGAAATGGTTACAGAGCAAATACTCACTAACAAAAAGCGGTTGGAAATTCACGCGGCTGACGTTGTGTCTATGAGCATCTTCTTCGTAGTCCCGGCTCTGATTTTCGGAATTCCAGGACTTTCCGGACACCCTGTTCTAACTGGGGATAACCTGCTCCAGAACTACCCACTGCGGGTTCTGGTCGGGCGGAGCCTCTCAAGTGGGCACTTACCGCTTTGGAATCCGACTATCTGGAGTGGAACCCCGTTACTTGCTGGCTTCAATGCCGGGGCACTTTACCCACTGTCAATCTTGTTTGCCGTGTTGAATGCGAACGTGGCGTGGGCACTCGGTCAGATTGCCACTTACTGGCTGGCTGCAACCGGAATTTATGTTCTCTGCCGACACTACCGCCTGAGGCCCCTGGCCTGTTTCCTGGCCGGGATCTCATTTGCTTTTGCCGGGGCCATGGTGGGGCAGTCTGAACATATCGGTCTAGTCGAAGGCACCTCAATGCTGCCCTTTGGGATCCTGGCAATACTAAAGATCTCAAAAAATATGGAACACGTCTGGAGGCCTCGGACGCTCTTTGACCGGGAGTTCCTTAGGACGATCTCAATCTACCAGCTTGGGTGGATTGCCCTTCTCGGTCTCTCGGTTGGATTTACCCTTCTAAGTGGGGAGCCTCGGGCGGTATCTAACAACACGATTGTCTGGGTGTGCGTGTCGATTTGGACCCTCGTCCTACGAGACAAGATGGGCAATAAACTATCCACGAAGGCCTGGATAACCGTGTTTCTAGCTCTCGGGGTCACGATAGGTTTTTGTGTGGGTGCGGCCCAGTTGCTGCCCGGGCTCAGTTTCCTGCATGACTCCCAACGAGCTACCCCGACCTTGGCCAATTTCAAGTCCGGGTCTCTCCCACTACCGTGGACCTTGCTATTGGTAGTTCCTCAACTACTCGGAAGCTCGGGAAGCTTCGGGCAACCGGGATTTTTGGGTACCTACCAACCCGCCGAGGTGACCTCGTATGTGGGCATTCTCCCACTGGTCGCCTGCGTCTCGTTGATCTACCAAGTCTTCTCATCCCACTCGAGAGCCAGGCGGACAGTCGACAGGTGGCTGGTCTGGTACTTTGTTGGCGGCCTCGGCATGTTGTTGTCATTGGGTGGGAACACGGCCATTGGACGAGCCCTGTGGCGAGTCCCGCTATATGGTGGCCAAAGGCTTCAAAGTAGGAACCTGATGATAGTCGACCTTGCACTAACCATTATCTTGGCCTTCTGGTTAGATGATGTTTTGGTCGACCTCAAGATACCCCAAGTTATTATTCCCGAAGTCGACGAAGAACTTCCTGAAGACGAACGACGCCAAGCAATCGTGGCGCGAAGACAGGTAGTCTCCCGGGTCCGGGAACTAGACAAGCTAAAGGCATTTATCGCGTCGCCGATCCAGAGGCTTATTGCTACGCTAGTCCCAATTGTAGGGGTAGTACTAGTTCTGGTCGCGATGTACTGGGGAGGTACTTTCGTGTCACTATTCCCGGATATCTCTAGATCTGTTCACCTTTCGAGATACCGCGCCCTTATACCAACTCTGTCAGTACAACTCGGGGTGATCTTGGTGGGGGGGTTTCTAGCCTTCAACTACAGGAGGATACGACCTGACGTTCGAAGGGTCGTATTTTGTTCTTTTGTTATTTTTGACCTGTTGGTGTTCTCAGCCACCGTCGGCTTTGACATAAGTCCAAAGGCAATCGGGACTGCAAAGGATCTCGTTAGCCAGACCCTGGCAGAAAAATCAACAATTTCGCCGGGGCCACCAGGCGGTCTTGGTTCGACTCCTTCGGGAGCTCCACAGCTTGGCGGCCCGCAGAATTTTACGGCGTCCAGCGCGAGCCTTTCACGGTCTGCAATATATGATCCTAGATTTCTAAATAGCTATGGACTTGTCCAGTTGGGACAACCCGATACCAACATCTTCAAATCTTGGGCGAGTATTCAGGGATATAGTTCAATTGCCCCCGGGTCCTACGCAGATGCAACTGGGACCCATGGTCAAGATACCTTTAGTCGGTCCGTGTTAGAACCCGAAACTGCCAGCCAACTAGATCTTACCTCGATCTATACCTTGCCCAACTATCTGATTCGACCGGTGCAAACCAAATCGGCCCCGGCGCTCTTGAAGGCATCTCAAGTAGACCTGTCTGAACTGTCGGGGAGAAACACGCGATCTGAGAAAAAAAAGCGAGACCGATTGGCCACCCAGTCTTGGAGTATTGGGAGTGGACAGATCCGGGGTTGGTCCTTTGGGAAAGCTGCCGGGGTCACCGGGATGGAACTAACCAGCTCACTCATCAAGTCTCCAACCCAGCAACTGATCTCTGGGGTCAAGGTTGGTCTGGTCAGCCAGGCCGGACAGGTCTACTGGCCGCAGTCTTGGACTGACTCTTTACCAGGAATCGGGTTTTTATCCCTTGGCAGTCCCTATCAGGCGGTTGGAATCGAGATCCAAAATCTTTCAGGGACTTACCCAATAAAGATTAGTAATCTCGTGATCTTCAATAATGGACCAACCAGCTTCCAACTTGCGGGACCACTTGCTGGTTATCTTCAACCCGCTTACTGGAACTTGGTCGGCCCGGCCTATGGATACCAACGCTTTAATTTCAATGGTCCAGAACTCGGGGCTTATCTCAGAGAATCTGATCAGTCCTCTGGTCAGTACCGGGTTGTTTCTGGAAATCTGGACGGTAATGTGACCATTGAGACCCGGACGGCTCAACCGGAGCTTTTTGTGCGCTCGATCGCCTACCAGACTGGTTGGAATGCAACCCTTACCAATCTATCAACCGGAGGTATTAGTCACGAGACGATCACTCGTTACGGCCTAATACAGGCCGTACAAGTGCCAGCTGGTCAGTACCGAGTCACGCTTACCTATGGCCCTGGCTCGGTCGGTATTGGAATATGGCTTACATGCATCGGTCTGGTCCTAGCAGTTGGCCTACTGGCTATTTGGATCTTAGTTACCGGGCGGAGCCAAGTCTTCGACCCGTACCGGCCCCAAGAAGCCAGCTCCGACGAGGTCGACTTTTAGATAGAGGAACCTAGAAGTTGTCTTGGACGATCTTCTTTCGGACGTCGATAGCCCACCTGGCCTCTAGCTCGCTAATTTCAGCTGGGTCACGTAAGTTTTCAGGGGGATCAACGCTCCCGGGAACCTTGTAGACGTGAAGATTCCAGAACCCGGTTAGGCCCAGGGTATCAATTATTGGATACAGGCGACGTTCTAGATTGCCCGATCTCTCAAACCCGGCTGACTCAAAGCGCTCTTGCCACCAGTCAAAGCTGGCAATAGTCAGATGGCCTTCGACTGGATTGCCCAGTTTGTCACGCATCAAGTCTTTGAACGGGACAAGTCCTGTATAAGTATCTCGTTGACCGTCATAGAAAGCGAGCTTCTCGTCGCGTACCTTTCCGTAAAACCACCCGTCTGGGCCGTACTTGTTGGGTCCAAACGTTGGAATTGTGGCAAACACATAGCCAGAGCACACCCGACGTAACTCTTCCAGGGCTCGGTCGATTGATTCGGGGGGCAGGTGTTCGAGTATCTCGAAGGCCGTCACAAGCTCGAAGGTGTGGTCTGGAAAGTCGAGTCCGGCTATTATGTCGCCCTGAAATATATGGCCCTGAGCACCAGGAGCACAGTGGTCTACGGCGTAGTGAGAGTACTCAACTCCGGTAGTATCGTAACCGAGTTCTCTAAATGCCTCGACAGACCAACCCAGTGCACATCCAATTTCTAGAGACGACGACGTAGGAAATACTCTCCAGGTGGTGTAGGCCTGGAGGTTGGCGTTGGAACTCTCGCGGTCGTAACTCTCGTAACCGGACAGACCCTCACGGCTTTCGGGATTTCTGCCCGCGCCAAAGTAGGAGGCACTATAGAGTCCGTCATCTAAGTCGGTGTTGGCCTGGGAGTTTTCAGGTAAATTCTTAGACCCCGAATCAACAGCGTTGGACCGAACAATTTCAGTCACTTGACTGGCTAGTAAGCTGGTCGCGCTCTCAAGCTTTGAGGTCAAAGCAATCATGGCCTTTGAAGACTTGTCCCCCTTGCTTAGAGCCCGTACTAGAGCTCTTCCAGGTACTGAGAGAACGCGACGGGCTTTCAC
Source organism: Acidimicrobiales bacterium (assembly GCA_027452005.1). Lineage (GTDB taxonomy): Bacteria > Actinomycetota > Acidimicrobiia > Acidimicrobiales > JAKAVM01 > JAKAVM01. The sequence continues at coordinate 25,357 of DAIDHF010000021.1, read as the reverse complement.
GGTATTTCTATGATCAAGACGTTAGTGAGGCAACGATCTTTAGGGCCTCATCTGCGTGCTTGTCCATGTTTAGCTCTGACGAGATAACACCGGCTATCTTTTGATCTGTTCCTATTACAAATGTCACCCGCCGATTAAACAGAGGACCAGGTCGCTTGACTTCATAGGCCTGAGCCACCTGTCTGTTTGAGTCTGATACGAGGGGATAGTCGAAGTCGTGCTTCTCGGAGAACTGCCTCTGTTTTTCAACCCGGTCAGCACTGATTCCAATTCGTATCGCTCCATGTTTAGCGAACTCTTTAGATAGGTCTCGAAAATGACAACTCTCGGCTGTGCACCCCGAGGTCATGGCCTTGGGATAGAAAAATAGCACAACCGGCCCCCTGGAGAGCTGGTCATAGAGACAGAGCATAGTCCCGTCCTCTCGCGGAAGGGTAAAGTCAGGTGCGATGTCGCCTACTTTCATGGGCACAGTATAGATTCAAACCTGGGCCTGAACGTGACACTCGGGGTTGAAAATTTGATTAGGGTTGAAAGAGGCCGTTGAAGTATCCTTGAAAATCCCTAATGGGAGTGGTTAGGGGGTGAGTAGGACCTTCCCAAAGTTCTTCCCCTTCTCTAGCTGGAGATGAGCCTGGCCAACCTCATCAAAGTCAAAAGTCGAGTCGACTATTGGTTTAATTGCTCCCTCTTGCCACAATTTAGCTATAGCCTCGATACCCTCCCGGATCTCGGCTGGCTCGTCCCAAAGGTGGCCCAGGTTTATCCCGAAGACGCCCTTATTGGCGTTCATCAGTTGCATGGGATGGAATATCGGGGTCTGGGCTAGAGAGCGAGGTAGGGTCCTGACTGCCGACAACCTCGAGCTGGCATTGGCCGAAGCTAGGCCAAAGCAAAAAAGCCGACCGAGAGGTGCAAGACATCTGTATGACTTTCGAAACGACTTGCCCCCTTGTGCGTCAAGTACGATGTCCACGCCACGACCCTCGGTAAAGCCGAGGGTCTCTTTCTCAAAGTCCTGAGTGTAATAGTCAATGGCAAAATCTAATCCCTCCGATCTTAGTCGGTCATGTTTCTTGGCTGACGCCGTCCCTATAACCGTGGCTCCTCGAGATTTGGCCAGTTGAAGGGCGGCAAGTCCAACACCCCCGCCAACCGAGTGAACTAGTACGCTATCTCCAGCCCTAACCGAGGCAAGTCTGATTAGCATGAGATAAGCAGTAAGGTAGGCTACCGGGATTGCTCCGGCTTCTATCAGGTCTGCGCCACTGTGGATCTTGGTGGCGTATAGGGATGGTACGCACAGGATCTCCGAGTATCCCCCAAAGCGCGAGATCGACATTACTCGATCGCCGACTGAGAACTCGGTAACCCCGTCACCTACTTTTGACACGGTTCCAGATACCTCATAGCCCACGACCATGGGAAGAGGGGGTGCATCCGGGTAAAGCCCGGCCCGGGCCGAAAGGTCCGCAAAGTTCACCCCGGACGCAGCCACTGAGATCTGAATCTCACCTGCCTTGGGTTCAGGTGACGGGCTGTTTCTCAGCTCAAACACCGACGAGTTGCCATACTTGGGTATCCAGATCTGCTTCATAGACCTAGAATTTATCTCAAATTATCGTTTGCTATGTATAAATACCAAGATGACTTAGAAATCCACAAACTCCTTGCACTAGGCTAGATCCCGGAGAGGTGCGAGAGCGGCCGAATCGGGCTCACTGCTAATGAGTTGACCCGGGAAACTGGGTCCCAGGGTTCAAATCCCTGTCTCTCCGCCACGTTTCAAGGTGCAACACCTGACGTTGATGTTGGGTGTTGCCCTCGATTCCTAGACCACCCAGAGAGAAGTAAGGCAGACCATTGACGGCCACCGGTTACCAAAGCTACCCATCTGGCTGGTACCTTGACCCTTACGGTACTAACGAGTTTAGATACTATGACGGGTACCTGTGGACCGGTTACGTGTCCAACTTTGGAGTTGTCGCGACGGATTGCGTCGCGGTTATGCCAAAAGAGATCAAGTTACTAAGGGAGATCCGGAAAGATCCATTGCACACTCCTGAACTTGCAGCACTCGGGGTTGTTCAGATGCTGGCCCCGTACGTTCAAGCACAAGCGGTCAATATCGCACAAAAGCACCCAGGTGAGCAATTAGAAGGTCTTGTTGATCGTCTGACCAAAAGGTATCGCCGGATGGCCTGGAGAGACGGAGCTATTACAGGGACCTCCTTCTTTATGGGCATGCCAGGGGCTATGGCCTCTATATACTTTCATCAGATCGTCATGGTGCTTGAAATCGGGACCCTGTATGGATTTAGCCCCAGTGAAGGCCAGCGGATTTGCGAGTACCTCTATTTTCAAGGGCGCCACAAAAGTGTTGGCCTTGCGGCTCTAGAGATAGTCAAAATTATGGACCCACAGAGCCACGCAACCAAGAAGTCAACGGGATTACTCAGATCGGCCTGGAGTGGACTTAGACAGGTTCCAAGCATGCTTGGCATCAAGATTAGCGGCTTTCGTGAGAAGTCTTTCGCCGACAAGGTCCTGTCAGTTCTTGAAGTACTCTCCTACGTGGTCCCGGTAATTGGGGTACCAATTTGGGCGTTCTCAAGCGCTCGGGCCACCAAGAAGCTTTCAGAGTCTGCTCATCAGTACTATCGCCAGGCAAGTTCTAAACAGCTGAAACTCCTAGTGCCGACCGTGAAACCACCTACCCGCAAGTTCCGAAGTCTTGTTCGAGCAATCTTTATATTGGCCGCTTTTTTACTAGCGATAGAGGGACTCCGAAGTGCTCCGTTCCATCATCATCATCCAGGGAAGTTCTTGTTGATTTTGCTCGGGGAGTACCTCTTGATAGCTACCTATGGGCGAGTGCTCTTGATTACTCGGCGTAAGTTCGTAAGCTAGTGAGTCCAGTCGGTGGATTACTCCCTTGAATCCGGGCTGAGTTGATCTAACTCTTGGATAAACTGCCTCGCGGGCGCGAAATTGGGGTTCAGCTCTAGGGCCATTTTCGCCTTGGTCAAGGCAAGCTCGTATTTCCCGAGGGCAAGGTGTGCCGAGGCCGCCAAGAGACAAGTGGCAGGATTCAATCCAAAGTCCGACTCCGATTTAGCTACATACTCAAGTGCTTCTGGGAATGCACCGGCGACACTAAATAGGGTCGCGAAGATAAAAGGATAGTTCGTCCCCGGGGTTGATCCCGGCACAACAGGCAGGCAGTAGTAGTTGTTAGCCGCCCTCTTGAGTATGCTCACCGCGTGCGCAACCTGTTGAGGAGATGCACCGGCTAAGCGGGCCGTGATTGCAGATCGGAGAGTTGGAACAAGGTACAGGTCATAGTGTGACATGGTGATCAATCTCATCAGGACGTCAAGAGATAATCTCATCTTGTCTTCAATGCTCAACGATGGGACCTCAAAGAGCATCTCAGATGCCTGGAACTCTTCAACAGTAATATTGAATGCGTTTGTCAGATGACTTGATGGCTTTTGTGCACCCACGACGGCCGCGGCAATCGAAATACGAGAGAGCGGGGTTGAAGGGGTCAGGACTATTGCGCTCCAAAGTTGGAGGAGGCTTGCAAGTATCTCGAGTTCGACGGGTAATGAGAATGAGGCCCCGTGAATTCCCATCCCTAGTAGCTGAACGCTTCGATAAATATACAGCCGAGTACTTGGATCGAGGCCCAATTGGACCGCCAAATCTGGATCGGCCACACCGGTTGAATCTTCCGGCACGGCCAACACGGGTAGCTTATCGGCCCGTTCTCCCAGAAGAAGAACAAGGCGTTTTTCTGAAATATTCACGAGAGTCTTTACAACCCGCAAGGCTCCACTAGGAAATAGGAATCGACGGTCGTGCTTCCAAGTTCCGTTCTCATATTTTTGCCTGGTCTGAGCCAACACGGTATCTAGGTCATCATCGAGATACCGGTCAGTCCCGGGGTCAACCCGAACCGGGACAAGTCGTAGTTGTCTAAAGAACTCAACCGTGCCTGTGTCCAGATGACCTTCTGGGGCAATTAGCGCGACAAGTTCTTCGTAGGAGAGCCCATTGGAAGCCACATATAGATCTTGGGGGATTACGTCAAATAGGTAAGTAGCAAGTGCCCCCAAGGGATTCACCACCGTGCCTCGGGAGAGTTTCTTCCCAGAGAGTTCTAGACTTATCTCGGTCCCCGATACCGCGTCGAAGCGGGCAAAATCGATTAGGTCCTGTTGAATAAAGTTCGCAAGCCCCGGATGCTTCCGCCAGGCCTCAATATTGGCACTAGCCAGATCGGTCATTACGTAAACAAACTTGTGTCCGTCTTGTTTGACGAGCTCCAATAGTGACGAAACCGTATTGAAAGCAAGTCGGCCAGACCCGGCTCCTAGCTCTATCAGATAAATTGGCTCTGTCGAGTCGTAGGGCCCATAGCAACCATCTACACAATCCAGCATGAACCCGTGGAGCATCTTGGCATACGCGTCTGCAACCAGCGGGCTGGTGGTGACCAAATACGGGACCTCCCCTGATCCCCATGCATTCAGTCCCCTGTCTTGAAAGTAGGAAACTTGGATACTCCACAGCAACGACTCAGAAAGCCGAGTCGGCTTTTCAACTACCACGTATGGAGTTGGATCACTCATCTAGATTGAGGTTGTTCGTCAACTGGTTGGACATCCTTGAAAAACCAGTAATACATAACTGAGTTTATAAATTGGAGTATACCACCCAGAACAAATGGAAGACTCAGAGATACCTCGTCAAAGAGATAGCCCGCGAGTAACGGACTGGCCGCGACCGCACCTTGAGCTGGTAGGTTGGAAAGGGCCGCAACGCGACTTCTCTCGTCGGGGTCAGCCAGTGCAAGTACGAAGGACTGCCTTAATGGCATCCCGATTCTCTGGGCGAACATTCGCACGACATAGATTGCCCCGGCCACCCACAGGGTAGGAGCAAGAGCCAATGGAACCAAGAGCAAGGCCTGAACTAGCCGAACGACACTCACCGTCCTTACCGACTTGAACCTCCGGGCGAGTGGAGAGGCAACTACGGCCGATCCTAGACTGGTCACGTTTGTAACGGCATACAGGATCCCTATCGTGGCCGTGTCTGCACCAAAGCGCTTGTAGAGCCAGTACGTTACAAAGGGGCCGAACATTCCCACAGCCATTCCGTTGACTGAATTGGTAACCCAGAGTTTCAGGAGAACTGACTTGGACTTTCTCGGGAAGAACCTAGAGCGTTTTTCGGGTGTCTCATTGGCTTTGGAGTGCACAGTACCTTCGACCTGTTTCCCATGCTTGTTGGGTCGAGATTCAACTATAAATAGGGCCAGAACAAATGACAGGGTCGCCGAAATTGCAACGGCAATAAAGCTCGATCGGTATCCAGAAAATGCCGTCAGCCTGGTCACGTGAGACGGCGACAAGGCCACGGCTAGGAGACCTCCTAGGAGGGCCCCAAAGGTGGACGCAAATGAGAGCCTAGAAAAGATGTCATTGCGCCACCGCGGTTCAACGCTATCGGTAACATAGGCCGATTCGGCCGGTTGATATGGACCAACCTGCCCGGCCCCTGCCCCGGCGCCCCTGCCAATGCTTCCAATCGAGGCTGCCGCAAACAAGATCCAGTTGCGCGTGGTTACTGCAAAAAGCCCACCGGCCAAGGTGACTAAAAGAGGTACCGCAACCAAAAAGGGTTTCCTACCAATTCGGTCTGAGGCAAAGCCGGTTAGAGTGGAAATGACCAACGAGACCAGAGCGGCTGAAAAGAAGAGTTCCCCCAGGCGCAACCCGCTGTAGCCGACGTGGGCCAAATAAAGTGGAACGACAATTGCGGCGAGGGCTCGGGACGCGCTCATGGTTATCCGGGCAACCACGACCAGGTCAACACTTGGGTTGGCCCAGGTCGGGAACAGCCATCTAAACGGGGCGCGAATTATGGTCACTCGGTCAGGGTCACGATTGTTGTTGGGCTACTTTCCGGCGGGGTCTTGTTGGGTTGGAAGAATTAGCAGATTCAAGACTCGCTCTTTGTAGCGCTCTTCCTTGATCTTGCGTGACTGGGTCTTGGTAAGCAGGTCGTATACGTTTAGCAGACCCAGCAACTTGAGCCCTAATAATCTAGAGCCGTCCTTTGGCTCGACTACTGGAACCACCCCGACTTGTTCGATTGCCATGAGCTCAGCCACACTGTTTAGTGTATCGTGAGGCTCGACAGTAACTACTTCTGTTGTCATGATATCTCTGGCCAGGATGCTCGTGGGGTCACCACTGGGTCGTTCAACCAGCGGAGTCGATCGGACGCCATCAATGTCGCCTTGCCCGTGCTCTTTGATTTCATGCCTGGTTAAGTATTCCAAAGTGCGCCTGGTGATGGTACCAACGAAACTATCATCGTTATCCAATACAGGAAACAGACGCTGTACTCGGGCCCTTTGGTCGGCATTGGCTATGGTAACGAGTTCAAATAGCGTCATAGACGACCTGAAAACTACAGGATGGGCATCCATGACATTCTCGGCAAGTAAGGCCTCCAGTGGATCTACGCCGTACTCACTTACTGTATGGATACTTCGTCTAGCAATCTTTTCAGTCAATATAGATCGTTTCAGAATAAGAACACTTATCAAGTGAGACACGGTGCATGAAATCAAGAGTGGAAGCATAATGTTGATGTTGTGAGTTAGTTCAAAGCAAAACACTATGGCCGTAAATGGGATTCGCATTGATCCGGCCATCACCGCTCCCATGCCCAGGATCGCCCACGTCGAACTCGTACCACCAACCAGGACGGATCCCAGGACTCCTCCAAAGGTGGCCCCGACTAACAACGTGGGGGCCAGTACGCCGGCGCTCGTACCAGAACCCAGACCAACCGCAAATATTGCTAGCTTAACCACGAACAATACCACCAGGGTGTCGAGCGCCAGATGCCCCGCTAGGGAGGCCCCGATTGAGTTGTATCCAACCCCAAGTGCACGAGGGTCAATTTGGCCCCCAACTCCAATGAGAAGCCCACCGATTGCTGGCCACCACATCCAGTGGATTGGTAACCGTTTGAATAAGTCCTCGGCTCCAAACACTGCGTGGGTCAGAGCCCAGGCGACCAATCCGCAGGCTACCCCGACAATTACGGCCTGGCTATCTACTAACCCGGAAAATAACTGGTGAAATGGAACAGGAAATAGGGGCGAGGGTTTTATCAAGTGCTGACTCGCAAAGAAATTTCTAAACGCCCCGGCCGTCGCCGAGGCCAGTGCAATTGGCACCATGGTTCGAGGGCGCAACTCTAGGACTAGCAACTCAACTCCCAGCAAGGTGGCCGCGACGGGTGTGCCAAACACGGCGGCCATTCCGGCACTCGCTCCGGCAACCATCAAGGCTCTTCGCTCAATGGCAGACAACTTGAACAGCTGGGCAATCAGCGACCCAAAGGCACCACCCGTCATGATGATCGGACCTTCGGCTCCAAATGGACCTCCAGTTCCAATGGAGATTGCCGAGGAGACAGGCTTCAAGATTGCCAACTTGGGTTCTACATTGGACTGGTTGACCAAGATGGTCTCCATGGCTTCAGGTATCCCGTGTCCGCGAATTCGTTCACTTCCATATCGGGCCATGACCCCGACGACTAACCCGCCGATGGCTGGGACCAAGATAGAAAGCAGCCCGTCGTGCTTGAGAGATGGAGGAAGCAAGGTGATGCTTGTGGTCCCGAAGTACGAGATGTTAGTAACCAGGCCAATCAGGTCAAGTAGCGCCAGGGCAACTACTGAACTAATCGCACCAACAACCACCGAGATTAGGACAATCTTGATAATCGACCAGTCGAGTTCGAAGTCCGAGAGCTTTTCTAAAAAGTCGTTATGTTTTGGGGGAACTGAACGCATTTACTTACTAGCTATCGCCGATCCTAGAGTATCTTGTCTGGACAATATGTTGCGATCAGTGTAGTTCAAGTTGGTCACCTGACAAAACCTCCTCAACCACGGGAAATCGGCAATGTGGCCAGAAAATTCGTAAGTATCTGGGTATGACGATATTGATGAAAAGTATTCTAGTGCACGGGGAAGCGCGAACTGCTCACCACGAACTCCAGAAACAAATCTTCCTCCAACTACAACCCCCCTTAACTCAAGTCGCCTAAACGCTGAAATCATGGCTTTCCAGGGGATTCTAAAGTTCTCAACGTTCCAGATATCATAGAAAAAGATACCCCATCGGACCAAAATAGCCTCGGCTACTCTTTCTGACAAGGTATCCAAATCCTCTGTTGTGATACTTTCGCGTTGATGTGCCCCTCTCTGTAGTGTGCTCAAGGCAACCAAAGGGGACTTTTGAACTAGAGTCCAACGGCCCTGTTGAAAGTTTGTCTCGAGATGGTTCCTAGCCCAGGGTGTTGTGGGGAGTTGCCTTCCACGATGGTAGCGGTGGTGTCGGGATCGACCTCCTAGAAGCGCCCGTACCGATTCAAAGCTGTCGGAGGTGATTAGGCTGGAAGCCAGGAGTTCCCAGAGACCCTTATCGATGTCCTCGGGAAGTCGTCGTGAGACTTCTACTAGGTCTGAGTAAAACATGGCCCCATATTGGGTGAGGAGGTCGAAGATCTCTCGAGCGCTCCCGACGAGATAGTTAGCGTGATCGGTCTCCTGATCTTGTTCGGGGCCGTAGATATCTTGTAGTTGACCCCGGTCTTGAAAGCCCGGAAATCCTAGTTGTGAGTGCGACATGGAGGCTGCCAGCCAAGGGTAGTCTTGGCGCAGAAAAAACGTGATCGGGGTGGCTTTCGAACCCGCCGATGCCCGATGCCCGCGAGCCTGATCGATCCCGGGCTGTGGTCCTCCCAGCCGAGCCCACGACACGGTCCCCGACAGGCACAGGTGGTCCAAGAGTTCCCTCTTGTAGTCCCTTATAAGGGCCGGAAAGATTACATCTTCCCACGAGCTAACTGGTGCGTGGCATCCTTGGAGCTGTCCAATTACCTCGGTCAGCCCGACCCTTCCGGTCAGCGAACTTGACTTTCCCAGGTGCTGGAAGTCCAATAAGAATCTCAGGTACTCGAACTTGGTCCGGGTTGGAAATGCAATTGATTTCCTAGTCGATTTGGTCTCAGAAGTAACGCGTCGAATTCGTGCGCATACTCCTCGTGAGGCCCACCTCTCACCGAGGGCCATTGCAAATCCTTCAGACTCAAGTTGAGCCATGGCAGTCGTGATCGCGGCGCGTGAAACCGGGATTGTCCTAGCAAGTTCATCTAGGGTAACCGGGAGACGGTACTCTAGGATCCCGCGGAGAACTGGTGCTAGGGAGTCTTCGTTAGTGCCGTATAGACCAGCTTTTACGGTTTCGACCCTTTCGGTGGCAACCCAGTGCTTGACTAGTTCGCCGTCTACCTCCTCGGCCAGTTCTATTGCACGTCCGGTTGAGGCCAGCTGGTCGAACCAACCGGTCCACTCGGGTCGACTCTTGACCAGGAAGGCTCTTAGCATGAGGTCATGTAACTCCTCGGGACCCTCGGGATTGGGACTTACGGCTCGTTCGACCAACTCTAGGACCTGGGTTGAGATGTCTGACATGTCGATTGCCTGAACCGGGGGGACTCTATATCCTGGGCGGTCGAGGGTACCTGGTTGGCTCACCAAACGCGTTCGCCGCTCTTCCAGTGGGGCATCATCTAGGAACGTGTAGGGACGCGAGCCCAAGATCTCCTGGGAGAGGACCGAGGGTTCACTCGCGTCAACAAACACGGTTTTCAGGGCCCCGTTCTCCAGGTCAGATACCAGTTTCTCAAGGGAATCGACGTCCATGGCCTCGGTCAGGCAGTCGTGTATGGTCTGTCTAACCAATACATGGTCTGGAATCTCAATTGGCCCACCAGGGGTGTTTTCTTGACAGGCTGCCAGGGCAGGGAAAACCGACGCCATCAAATCGTTGGACTCCAACCGTTGCAGGGGAAGCGGATTGGGCGAACTCACCCGGTTGCGTAACACGATTAGTGAGCGGGTCAGATTCCAGCGCCACCTAGTGGCAAACATGGGTGACAAGAGGACGGCCTGAATCAAGACTTGACGAACCGTGTTTGAATTGAGAAGTCGTGGAACCCGAGACAGGGGAAAGGAGTGCTGGGGACCCAGTGACAACACCACGCAGTCGTCGTTGGCTGCGGCTTGCAACTCGAAGTCAAAGGTCACACAAAACCTCTTGCGCAGGGCCAGACCGAGGGCCCGGTTGACGCGCCCACCTAACGGGCAGTGGACGACCAACTGCATTCCTCCCGTTTCGTCAAAAAATCTCTCCAGTACAAGCCGGTCCTTTGTTCCCAGGGCACCAAGTTGGGCGAGACCCGTACCCAGGTACCTGTCGAGCTGTTGGGCCGCGTATGGTTCTAGGCCGTATTTCTCGGTAATCCAGGCCAGGGTCGTGGAGTTTTCGTGGCTAGGGGACTCACCACTCGCGGGCTCCATTGACCCGGTGGGCATATCCGGGGATTTAGCCAGGCTCTCGTAACCCTGCCGGAGGTCGCTGACTACCTCAGATAGTTCACGGGTTCGCGCCGGGGCCTCCCCAAGCCAGAACGGCAGATTGGGATGGGCCCCGTTTCCGTCCACCACTCTTACTTGACCGTTTGTGACCTGGGTTATGCGCCACGAGTGGGTACCCAACAAGAAGACGTCTCCTACCATAGACTCAATCGCAAAGTCCTCGTTGATGGATCCCAGGAAGGTATCGTCGCCGTCTAGGACAACCCGGTAGTCCCCCGATTCCGGAATAGCGCCCGGGTTGGTCAGGGCGTGCAACCTGGCCCCCTTTCGTCCCCTCAAGACTTGGTTTATCGAGTCACGATGTAGGTGGGCCCCGCGTTGGCCTCGACCTGTGGGGATACCGTCGCTTAGCATATCGACCACCCGGTCAAAGTCCTCTCTGGACAAGTTTGCATAAGAAAAGGTCTGGCGGACCAGTTCAAAGAGGTCATCTTGTGGGTATCCGGGACTTGTCGGGTCCGGGGCACAGCTAGAAACCTCTGCGACTATCTGCTGGGCCAAGATGTCAAGAGGGGCCCGGGGAATCTCGATTGAGTCTAACAGTCCCCTTGAGAGCGAGAAGGCAAGTGCGGTGCACTCGACCAACTCGTCTAGGGTGGTCGGGAATAACACTGCCCTGGGTGTTCCAGAGAGGCGGTGATTTGACCGACCTACTCTTTGGAGGAACGTGGCAATTGACCTGGGAGATCCAACCTGGCAAACCAGGTCTACCGGGCCAATGTCAATCCCCAGTTCCAGAGACGCGGTTGCAACCAGTGCCTTGAGCTTGCCAGATCTCAGGTTGGACTCCACTAGTTGCCTACGTTCTTTGGAGAGAGATCCGTGGTGGGCAGCCACCGTGGCCCCAGAGGAACTGCGCGAATCAATGGTGCGATTCGTGCCGGGTTTTTCGTGTCCGTTCTCGTGACCTAGGACTTGATCTTCCTTAGATTCACAGATGAGTTCCGAGAGTCGGTGGGCGAGTCTTTCCGCCATTCTCCGAGTGTTCACAAAGATCAAGGTCGTGTGGTGGCGGTCAATGAGTGCCTCCAGAGATTTTAGGGTCTCAACCAGGTGTTGCTCTGTGAAGATGGGACCTAGCTCTAGCTGGGGGAGTTCAAGACGGACATTCAGACTCTTGTGGTAGCCACATTCCACGATGACAGGTAGCTCTCTGGATCCCACCAGGAACTTGGCAATGTCCTCAACGGGTTTCTGGGTGGCAGAAAGCCCGATCTTTTGGACCGGGCTCCCTTTTACGAGCCGATCTAATCGAGCTAGGGACAGGGCCAGATGGGCTCCCCGTTTATCTCGGGCTAGGGCGTGAATCTCGTCGACTATAACGGTCTCAACCCCTCGGAGGGTCTCTCGGCCCTTGGCCGCCGTGAGCATTAGGTAGAGACTCTCTGGGGTGGTGATCAAGATATCTGGTGGACTCTTGACCATTGCCGCGCGCTGGGCCGGGCTGGTATCACCTGACCTAACTCCCACCTTGATGTCGGGTTCAACTTGACCTAACTCCCGGGCAATCTCGGCAATCTCGCGAAGTGGTCCCATGAGGTTTACCTCGATGTCGACGGCCAGGGCCTTGAGGGGGGACACGTAAAGCACCCGGGTTGGTTGGCGGTCTGCGGTCGTAACTCGGCTTTGCCCAGCCAACTTGGCCCTATATATACGGTCTAGTGCCACGAGGAACCCGGTCAAGGTCTTTCCGGTCCCGGTAGGGGCCGAGATTAGGACGTCTTGCCCGGACCTTATTGCTGGCCAGCCTAGTCGCTGTGGGTCCGAAGGTCCCTCGGGATATTTTTGGTCAAACCAACGGGCAATAGGGTCACAGAAGAAAGTCTCCAAGGCCCTAAAAATAGTATCACTTGGCCGATGAAACTAGGTTCCCGCTAGATCATCCCAGCAAGGGCGGAAATTTGAGGACCCCGCCGGTGAGACCGGGTACCTGCTGGGGGACAGGCATAGCCAGCCTTCCGGCGGGGATGGTTGAGACCGGACATACCTGAGAGCATGCCACACTGCCATCCCCACATGGTTTATGCCTCAGTCGCTATCTTTTCACAAAATAGCTGCAAAGTGTGAACTTTGGAGATGATTTTTTCAGAAAATCTCACTTTTGATATGTAGGCCTCGATAGTAAGTTCAAGCGGGCGAGCCTTCGGTCTCATCAGATCTCCTCCACGGCCTTTCTCAGGGAATCCTCAGCTTCTTGTGCCAGAGATCCTAGTTTGCCGGTATCCATCATCTCGCGAGGGTTAACCACAGATACCTTGGTCGTAGCTGAATCGGTCTGCGAAAGCACGACGTTGCATGGCAGCATCAAAGCGACCTCGGGGTCAAGGTCTAGCGCCCGGTTCGCAAAGTGAGGATTACAGGCACCCAGGATCTTTAGTGGCTGGCGATCAACCTGGATCTTCTCCTTTAGAACCTCAGACACGTAGATTTCGGTGAGAACCCCAAATCCGTTGCCAGCAAGGGCTTTCCTAACCCTTTCTTCGACCTGTTCTAGAGTGCCAGTAACCGTTCTTTCAATTGCCTTCATGTCTAGTCCTTTGCGTTGACCATCGCTTGTTCAACCTCTTGCATGTCAACCTCTCGGACCTTTTGGACGAGTTCCTCAAGGGACCCCTGGGGGAGAGCTCCCGGTTGTGCATACAAGATAATTCCATTCCGAAAGGCCATTAGCGTGGGGATTGACATTATAGAGAATTCACCAGCCAGTTCAGGTTGCTCTTCAGTGTTCACCTTGGCAAACACAATGTCTGGGTTGGCCTCGGAGACTTTCTCGAAGACCGGACCAAACTGTCTGCAAGGCCCACACCATGGTGCCCAAAAGTCGACCAGGACAATCTCATTGGAGCTGACCGTCTCTTCAAAGTTATCCCTTGTTACTGTAGTAGTTGCCATTTTCTGTCATCGTCTCCTTTGAGAACTCTGGAATCTCTGTATAAACATCTGGATTCCTTCTGGTTAGTTGTACCCTTGTTCAACATCAATACCCCCGGGGGTATTCCTTGTAGGCAATCATAAGGGCCTCAATGAACTGATTGACTTATCAGTTTACCTTTGGTAACCTGAAGGCACTCAGAGTGTTGGGTAAGTTGGCTCGTGGGTACCTAAGAGAAAAACATCAAGAGTTTCCTGAGGGGGAATTTATGAAGAGCGCGTTTGCAAGGTTGGGAGCTACAAAGGTCATGTTGGCCTTGGTTGGATGTGGGGTTTTCGTGGCGGCCTGTACTAATCCTGGAGACACCGGGGGAGTCACCGCGAGTGCGGGGACTCCAACTGCATACGTGGCCAACTTTGGTTCTGGTACGGTTACCCCGATAGACACGTCCACGAACTCGGCCCTACCTTCAATTGCAGTTGGACGTGGGCCATTTGCAGTAGCGATAACCCCCGACGGAAAGTACGCGTATGTTACCGACAAGCTAGATGGAACGGTGTCTGTTATCGACACCTCTACTAACAAGAATACCGGGACGACAATCAAGGTTGGTCTGTTACCCTTTGGTCTGGCAATCTGCTCTAATGGTGACGCATACGTGGCTAACTTTGGGTCTGGAACTATATCGGTTATCGACACGTCAACAAACAAAGTCGTCGACACGATCAACTCCGGGGTGTTTCCTTTAGGGGTAGCCTGTGCCCCGAACGGCAAAACCGTTTACGTGGCTAATTTTGGGGGCAACTTCCCGAGCTTGATTCCTACCGTGAACATCCCCCTAGTCCAAGGCTCGATCATTCCGATCGACACGGCTACAAACACTGCGGGCACGCCGATCAAGGTGGGCATGGGTCCATATGCGGTCTGCTTCTCGCCGGATTCCACCACGGCTTACGTACCAAATGCGGGTTCTTCTAACGTGTCGGTAATAGACGTGGCCTCGGGTAAGGTGAACGAGACTATTGGAGTAGGCCTGGTCCCGATCGGGTGTGGCATGACCCCCGACGGTTCTCAGTTGTTAGTTGCAAACGCGTTCTCAAACTCGGTTAGCTTTATTAGCACGTCATCTGACAACGTGGTTGCAACGGTATCTGTGGGGACTAACCCTGAGGGAATTGCCTTTACTCCAGACGGGAAGACGGCTTACGTGGATAACTTTGACATTCCTAACTTCACTGGGTCTAACGTGAGCGTGATCGACATGGCGACCAGGACAGTCACCAAGACCGTACCGGCGATGGTAGATCCAGAGAACCTGGCCGTAGACGCGAACCCGTAAGGGTTCAAGTACTTCTTAGTTGGTTCAGGTCGAAGCTTTGGCCTGAACCAACGGTCTTAGGGCGGTCTTAGAAAGTGCCCTCACAAAAACCTTGATTATGGCAATCATGGGCTTGGCGAGTGCGAGGCAGATAACCGCACCTAAGACCAATCCACCGAGAACGTCACTGGGGTAGTGGGCACCAACGTATACCCGGGCGAAGGCCAATAGGAGCCCGACAATGGTTGCCAAGATCGCAAGCCTCTTGGCTACTAGCCACATACCAGCCATGACCGTCCCGGCAACTACAGCGTGATCAGACGGGAACGTGTAGTCGTGGGCCTTTGCCACGAGCACCTCGACCCCGTGCATCGCGTAGTACGGGCGTACCCTCTTGACCAGGTGGGCCACTATCTGGTTTGCCCCTAGAGAGATAAAGCACGCAACCCCGACCCAGATCGCCTTGGAAACGGCCGTCAAGGGATCGGTGGCCCGTCTTGCCACCCACCACCCTGCAATAATGATTGCTCCGAGTATGACCACGCCGATCCAGAGAGCAAACGGGGCGGCAACTGAATGCAGCCAAGACGTAGACCGGGCAAAGTGGTTAACGTCTAGATAGAGACGCTGGTCGAGGGAGTGGGCTTGAATGGTCAAGTTTGCATCATCCTTACTGGTCGGGGCAATCAAATAAGCTTATCGACTGAGCAAGGTCAATCGTATGATAGCAACCGCGCAGCTTAGCCAGGTGAGTGCACTACATTGTCAGGTCTTGGTTATGAGTTCTCCAGGTAACCTGTTGTCAGGCGTCCCTAGTTACTAGCCGGGTTCCACCGACCACCAAGGCCAGGGCTGCCCATCCGCAGAACACGGCCAAACCTCCCAAGGGACCAAGCATGTCACCACCAGCGTGTTGCTTAATCACCGAAGTCATGGCCAGGCCGGCAGCATTTGGGAGATATCGTCCGATATCGCTAGACCACGGCGATGGAAGAGCGCCGACTATTCCAGGAAGTACGAGCATCATGACCACAAAGGCCGTAATTCCGCCCGCAGTATGGCGCACCAAGGTACCAAGACCTAACGCGAATAACCCACCTATGGTCAAATACAGGGCACTCATAAGTATCACTCTAAGAACCCCGGGTTGACCGATTGAGGCTCCCACGCCCACCTGAGTAAAGATGGCCTGGCCTACACCGAAGGCAATGAGGACTGAAATCAGGCAAGTTATATAGGTAATGACTGCAAATACAACTGCCTTAGCCGTTAGAACTTTGGTCCGGTTGGGGGTGGCAGCAAAGGTGGCCCTTATGGTCCCACTAGAGTACTCGGCCGATATTAATAAAACTCCGAGAACCCCAATTGCCAATTGGGCGAGAACAATTCCCGTGAGACTCCTAGTGGTAGGGTCAAATAGTATCCGCTCGGATAGGGATCTTTTATTCCATCTATTTACCACGGCCTCGCAGATGATTGCACTTAGAACTATCGTGACTCCGTTGGCCACAATCAGACTCCAAAAAGACGACTTTACAGACCGAAACTTGGTCAGCTCAGATTGCAGAGTATTAGTAAAGGGCTGTGAGGTATGGAAAGTGGAGTTGGTTTGGTTACGGTTTGTGGCTAGGGTGGCTTCCATTAGTGAGTCTCCTAATTTCTCTTGTCTGCCGGAAAAGTCATATCGTTGGAGGACTTGGCATGGAACTCAACGTCATCTTGGGTGAGTTCCATATATGCTGACTCCAAGGTGGGCTCATGAAAATAGAGTTCGTGAAGTACTATTGAGTTGGCCCCGGCCAGTTCTCCGACTTGAGCGCATGTCGCATTTGTAACCTCTAGGGTGTTGTCGGGACCTTGGGCTACATCTGCACCGGACTGCTTCAGGAGACCTTCGAGGGTGTCAATAGCCGGGGACCTCACCACGACATAACGCTGGGCACTCTTACTGATGAACTGAGAGATAGGAGCGCTATCGATAAGTCGCCCACGACCTACCACCACCACGTAGTCAGCCGTTTGGGCCATCTCGCTCATGAGGTGGCTGGAAACAAAAACTGTACGTCCCTCACTAGCAAGCGACTTTAGCAAGTTGCGAACCCACAAAATCCCTTCAGGGTCAAGACCGTTGATGGGTTCATCAAACAAAAGGATCTCCGGGTTGCCCAACAAGGCTGCCGCAATTCCCAGGCGTTGTCCCATACCCATTGAGAAAGTACCTGCTCGCTTTTTTGCAACTGAAGAGAGACCGACAGTTTCAAGGACCTCATCAACTCGGCGCGCTGGAATTCCATTTGCTTGGGCCAAAAATAGGAGGTGGTTGTAGGCACTGCGTCCTCCGTGAAAAGCCCGGGCGTCAAGGAGGGCTCCTACCTGATGTAAAGGGTTGGCAATCTTAGAGTACGGTTTACCAAATATGAGTGCTTGTCCGCTGTCGGGGTGGTCGAGTCCCATAATTACTCTCATTGTGGTTGACTTGCCAGCTCCATTGGGTCCCAAAAATCCGGTAACGGTCCCTGGGGATACCTCAAATGACATATTGTCAACCGCCTTAGTTGACCCAAAGCTCTTGGACAGGTTTCGCACTTCAATCAAGGGTATTCCTCCTGTTGGTGAATTAGGTTCAGTCTACGGCATCCAGGGTGTAATTTGAGTCACCCTCAAGGGTGATTTTTCTAGGAATCTGGCCCCAACTGGGTCAAGTTGAGCAAAACTCTAATCTAAGGCGATGTAAGAGATGACGAGATCAAGAGATACTGACCACGAACACCAAGCCAACCTGGACTTGAGTTTTAGACGATACCAGAGAAGGCCGTCTAAAACTGTCCCCGATCTTGACGTAAGAAACCTTCTGTTGCTTGCGGTTTTGTTGTTATTAGGGGCAATTACCATTCTGATCCATCTAAAACCGGTTTCCCCAATTCATACAACCGAGGCGATTGTGGTCGTAGCCGGTGGTTTTGTTCCAATATATTGGCGCAACAAGAGACCAATAGTGGTTTTTCTAATATGCGGAACATTTTCTGAGCTGGCCCTATTGTTCTCTTCGCCACTTCCCCCGATTATGGCTTTTTCAGGTCTAATAGCTCTATACAGTGTCGTGGTGGGATGTTCTAGACGTACTTCTCTAAACGCCGGAGTGGTTGCAATTGGAGGTGTTCTATGCGTGGCACTAGTCCATCACAACGCTCTTCGTGCTCCTGCTGAGTTTGTGTTCCCGATAATTGTCGTAGCTGCGGTGTGGTTGATCGGAGACAACGTACAGGTCCGTCGAAAGTACATAATCGGATTGGAAGACCGGGCCACAAGGCTCGAGCTTGAACAGGAACTAAAGGCACAGAGAGCCGTGAGTCATGAACGGGCTCGAATAGCCCGCGAACTCCACGACTTCGTGGCCCACCATGTAAGCGTCATAGCCATTCAAGCCGGGGCGGCCCGAGTAAACCGAGGTGTCTTTTCCAATCAGGGTGACGCGGAGAATGCGGATTCTGTCTTCGACGTATTGGCCACGATAGAGCGCGTATCGAAAAAAGCCCTGTCAGAGCTTAGAACAGTTATCGGGGTCCTAAGGGATTCAGATGGACAGTCTGTCGATAAGGCTCCAGACCTAGCCCCCCTCCCCAACCTGTCTGACGTGCCCTGCCTACTTGAAGACATGGCCCAAGTGGGCCTAACAGTACTACTCCACGTGGATGGTCCTCCTCTAGATTGCGTTGTTGTCGACGAGCAGATAGGGCTTTCGCTCTATCGCATTATTCAGGAATCTCTAACCAACGTACTCAAGCACTCAGGACCTGGCGAGTGTAATCTTGAGGTCTCTTATCCTTCACCTGACCAGATTGAGATTCGCGTAACAAACCCTCTCGCCGAGCCAGTAGCTATAAGCCGTCGACGAGAAGGCCATGGACTAGTCGGGATGAAAGAGCGGGTTGTCCTATTTGGAGGTACATTTAGTGCTGGACAGACGAAAAGACAGACATTTGAAGTGCTCACCCGGATGCCAGTACGTATTGCCGAGCAAGACAAGTGACCGCTCTGGCCGAGGGGATGAAAAGGGTTGTGGTCGTAGACGATCAAGAGCTAGTGCGAGCGGGACTTGAGATGATCTTGGCTAGCGATCCGTCAATAGAGGTTGTCGGAAGCTTTTCAAACGGCCTGGAGATCTGTTCGTGGATAGCAACCAATCAATGCGAGGTAATACTTATGGACATCCGTATGCCACAGATGGATGGGCTTGAGGCCACAAAGAGAATTTGCTCATTAGGTGACCCGCCAAAGATATTGATTTTAACTACATATGATCTAGACTTTTACGTATACCGGGCTCTGTCGGCCGGTGCATCGGGGTTCTTGCTAAAGGACGTATCACCAGAGGATCTTATTGGGTCAGTACATCAGGTCTGTTCGGACGAATACCTGGTTTCCGTGATTGAGACCCGGGACCTAATTGGGGAATTTGCGGGTAACATTGAGGTTATCGACGGGGATGGTATCGAGGGATCGGCTAGAGCGGCCGTCGATCTAAATCCAGCCCTTCTTACCAGGCGCGAACTCGATATCGTGGTATTGGTTGCCCGAGGACTCAACAACCAAGAGATCGGAGCCGAACTCTTTATCAGTGAGAACACGGTCAAGACTCATCTGGCTCATATCTTTGGGAAGCTCGGAATTCGAGACCGAGTTCAGATAGCAATTTTTGCCTACGAACACTCTCTGGTCTTGCCCAAATCCCTCTGAGGCTCAATAGTTCCTGTTCAAGTAGTTTTTGAGATCCTCCTGGACATTTTGTGACGTTCCGTTACAATTTGAGGAACCCATTTATCCTTGATAGCTGAAGGTATCTAATTGTCAATCACAAACCCGCCACATCAGACAACCTGGGATCCACCCGGTCAAGGAGGGCCCTGGCCGACTGGCGTGCACGCACAGCCAGGGGCCCTGTCGGTTGAACCAACCTCCACAAGCAGAACCCGATTTCGTCTGAAGGTGAGGTCAATTCTGGTCTTGGTAGTGCTCTTGCCGATCGTGTCAACGGGGATCTTGACCGGCATTGCGTCTTACTCTCAGTGGAACAACCGTCAAGGTGCCAAGGCGGCCGCACAAGATGCCCAGGCCCTACAAGAGGTGGCCTATGCCCGGGCTAAGATTAACGACATTCGAGTGCCTGCCATGGCCGTGTCTTTCGCAGCGCAGTTGGGGGTTGACGAGACCGAGCTAGGGCTTTTACTGCACCTCAACTTCCCCGAGTACATGAAGACGGGGAAACAGGCCATCGCCTCTGACCCGGTGTTTGTGTCAACACCAACCCTACGGGCCGATACACAAGAGTTGTATAGCATTCTTCCCAAGATCCCGATTGGAACAATTGCGTTCAACACGGTCAAGGATTTTATGACCAAGTATGCTCTCGATATTGACAACCTGTGGTACTCGGACTATCGAAAGCTCCAAGACAACATCAAGACGTGGCAACCCCCGGGTTCGTTCTCGATCCACTTGGACGCCCTTAGGCAAACTTACGTGGCCTTTCTAAACGGGGGTAATGAGATTGAAGGGGCAATCTATGTGAACGAAGGCGAAGAGGGGGCACCGGCCAAGTTGGAACTGATCCAAGCGGCCGGGAACTTTGCCTCAGCTTCAGCGGAGTTCTCCAATAATTTAGGACCCCTTGGCAACAAGGCTTGGGACCAGCTCAAGGCGAGTCAGGCCGCCAAGAGCTTCAACTTTACAATTGCTCAGGGAATATACACGGCCCTATATGGGGGCACACCGGCATTTTCATCAAACGTGTCCCTGGCTGGGGCGGCCATGCGCAATGGCCTGGACTATCTCAGCCGGCTTAGTGAGCTTGTCCGATCGGCCTCCTTAGACCTCTACAACGTGGCCAACTCCCAGGCAGCCAGCGCATCTCGGCAGTTTGTTACCGAGGTCTCCCTCCTGTTCTTGTTGGTTGTAGTTAGTGTCGGGGGTATCCTGTTCGCTGGTCGGACCCTTACCAAGCCCCTGAAGGGTCTTTCAGATGCCGCCCAGAAGGTCCAGTCTGGTGAGTTCAATCTAGACAAGTTGCCTGAAACAGGTCCCCAAGAGGTGGCCATGACGACCGTGGCCTTCAACGAGATGACCTCAACTCTAAAGGCGGTCGAAACGACCACGATTGCCCTGGCCGAGGAGGACCTGAGTCACCCCGATCTCCAGGTCCCACTGCCAGGCAAGACCGGGAAGGCCTTGCAGGCCACCGTGGATCACCTAGCCCAGGTCATTCGTGAGCGTGAGCTCCAACGCAAACAGCTACATGAGGCAGCAACCCATGATCGACTGACCGGGCTACTCAATAGGGCGGCCGTGCTGGACTATCTCGACCACGACGTGGCAAGGCGACGCAATGAGGGTGAGACGGTCGCTGTAATGTTTGTTGATCTTGACGGACTAAAGCCCTTCAATGACATCTACGGCCACGAGGCTGGAGACTCCGCGATTAAAGCGACCGCTAACGCCCTAGTTGAGGCGACTGGCGACTGCGACGTCATCGGGCGCCTTGGCGGTGACGAGTTCCTCTTAGTCTTGTGTGCGCAACACAGTGCTGAAAGCCAACAGGTCTCTGAAAGAGTAAGCCAGGCTGTAGCATCTAGATCTATTGCAGTTTTAGATAAGCATATATCTCTTAGTGCGAGTATTGGGGTAGCGCTTACTCAATGTGGATCGGAGACCGATCCCATGGACCTAGTTAGACAGGCAGACGAGGCTATGTACGAGGCCAAGCGGGCGGCTCGAATGACCCGAGACCAGATGCTTGAAAATTTGCAGGCGGGGTCAAAAGACCAGACAGTCTGACCCGGAAGACGAGGCCACTTTAGTAGGTTCGCCAGTAATATGAGTCATGGCACAGGAGATATTCCTTATAGCAACATCTGACTTTTGAGCCCGTGGCATGAATCGGGCTAACATGACCTGGAATAATGCGCTCGTAGCTCAATTGGATAGAGCATCTGACTACGGATCAGAAGGTTGGGGGTTCGAATCCCTCCGAGCGCGCTAATGTGGGTCTTCAACTTCAGCCCGGAGACGTGAGTTACTCGATATGGGCCGCCACCCATGCTGTGAGTTCGTCGATGCCGATCTCGCCGGTGGCGACACGAACCACAGTTGTCACGATGTCGTCGACCGAACCCACGGTCCAAGTGCGGCCGTTCATCACGACGAAGTGCCAAAGACTCGCGTACGCCGAACGCTTGTTGCCGTCTGGAAGCGGGTGGTTCTTCACCAAGCGCTCGAGCAAGATCGCCGCCTTCCGCTCGAACTCGGGGTAAAACTCGACGCCCCCGAACGCAGCTTGTGGTGCGCCAAGCGCAGACTCGGCCAGACCGATGCCCGCCCCCTTGGCCAGCAACTCGCCGTCGATCCCGAGCACCTTCTCGGCGATCGCCAGATAGTCGCCCAGGCTCAGGTACTCGATCAAAGATCAGCGAGCCGCTCGAACACCTCGCGCTGGGACTCCAGCAGGTGGTCCAGGCTCCGCTGGAACTCCGGGTCGCTGCGGCGGGCCCGGATGTGCTCGACAACTGCTTGGCGAACGGCTTCAGAAACGGACTGGTTGTCCGCCCTGGCTACGACCTCCAGTGCCTCGGCGGTAGGTCCCGGTAGACGGATGGTGGTGGTACGTATATTCATGGTATCACTATAGCACTAATACCTTTACGATGCAGATGCTCCTCCGGGCAGCGATGGAGCTGAGTGGCCCAGCGGGCGTCGCATCGTGTGCCTTCGTGTGGCCCGGACCTCATCTCGGACGCGACTCAGCAGGCTCAGGGGCTCCCGTCCCCTGGTTGTCGGTGTGGCTTGTCGACCGCCGTGCCTGCCGTCTCGGGTTGGCGAAGCATCCTGAGCGCACGAGCCGACCATCTCGGAGGGCCAGTGGGTGCACCGGCCACCACAGAAGGTGGAAGAAGTGGACAGAACCAGTCCTAACGCCGAGTTGCCATGGCCGTCGTGGAAGGATGGCCCTCTGCTGGGCTTCAGCATCAAGGTAGCCGATCCAAATCAGGGCGACGATGAGGCCCCGTTCTCCGTAGCCCTTGTCTACTTCCAGGACGGCCACGAACTGGACTTCGAGCACACCAAGCTCGATCCAAGAGTCCCGATCTTCTCTGGCGCAAGTGACCTGAGGTGCGTATCGACCGACCGCGCCGGGAGAACGGAGTACCACTTTCTCATGCCCTCGCAGAGGTTGTCTCAGTTGTCAGCGACGCTTCCCGGGCTGGCTGTCCGCTTGTGGGATGGGGACTTGAAGAGCAACTCTCCCTCCTAAGCTTGTGCTCAAGGGAGTACCTTGGCCACGAGTTCACCTTTCAAAATCAGCTCATTCTCGAGATCGACACAATTGAAGAGTGTCTTTCCCCCGGTTCGCAGAGACCCGAGACACTCTCTGACCTTGCCGCTAGCTACGGTGTAGCGGCTACCGAGGATGACGATCGGATCGGATCGGTACCTGCGGCCAAGGGTTCTGGCAGTGCAACTCTGATTACCTGTGGTCCGGATTGGTGCCAGGGGTTACCGTGGTGGCCAGTGGAAGTCAGGGTGCCCGGTGTCTCAGAGTTGCCCGACGGGCCAGAGGTCGGTGCGAGAGACCTAACACGCAGCATCTAATTGTAAGGATTCCGCACCCGGGCGACCAGGAAACTCCTGTTCGAGCACATAGTTCGGGCCTGACTGACTACGGATCAGAAGGTTGGGGGTTCGAATCCCTCCGAGCGCGATGTGTCATGTCCCACTAATTCGCGGACGGTTGACCCCCTCAGGATAATCTAAATTTAGGGATTGGTACTTCTTAGTCTCATCTAACGTGAATCTTCGTATCTCATGAGGGGAAGGTAGCGCTTTTGATTTTACTTATCCGGCTGAATATCCAAGACTTTAATTGTAGTGGCGAGCATGCGGTAATGGCCCACCAGCATGACCAGCTCAATGATTTGCCTGTCGGAGAGTAGTCGGCGAAGGAGATCCCACTCAAGTTCACCAAGAGCCTCATTTGCGAATAGCTGTTCCACGGCAATCAGCAAATCTCTGTCACGTGGGTTCCAATTGGGATCTGCGGAGCCTTTTGCGACGCGCTCTATTTCTTCATCACTGAATCCCGCGCGCTTTGCCAAGTGGGCATGATGGTGTTGTTCGTATATACATCCAGACATCTCGGCCACCCTAAGAATGGTCAGCTCTGTTTGGCGCCTCGAAAGTCTTCCCTTTGGCATCAGTCGTCCCGCAAAGAAGATCCAGCCCCAAAATAGCTTCCTGTGCCGGCCAATCGTCATGAACAAGTTCAAAGGTCCAGTGCCACTGATACGTCCTGCTGCCCAGCTGAGACCGTAGATTAGAAGTCCTACATCTCGGCGCGAGCCGGGGGCAATGCGGGGGCTATCCATTTGATAGTTCATTGATTCAATCATGTTCGTCGTATAAACAATCTCGCAGATGTTTGACCGATTGACAAGGAAGGCGATGAACTGTTCCCACTTCGATCTCCAGGTTGGGACAATTCCTGGGAACTTGTCTCCATATTCGAGCTCAAAGTCATCCATTGCCACATCACGTGTTTGTTGGCTGGGGACTGTGTAAATAGTACGGGAGCCCCTTTTGAGGTTTTGACACGATCCCTGTAGGAGCAATTCCTGATGCTTGCTATGATCAAGAGGACGACACAGGTTTTGAAGTTGGTATTAGGCCAAGTTTTCTCTATTGCATCTGGTCGTCCCGGACGGAGTCGGAGTTGCAATAGCCTTGTTGCACATAAAAGTGAGGGGCGTCGATGTCATTCGGGAAGCAGTGATGCCAGCGGTTTTGAGGACTGTTAGGTGGCGGCTAGGAGGTAGGTGCTGTCTACCCCGAGAGCCAGGGCGAGCCGATGTTGGCGACCGTCGGCTGTGAGCAAGCCCAACTGGTTCTCTCGGCAAACCTGTGCGATAAGAGCATTGTGGACGTTGCCGCCGAACTCCAGCTCACCAGCGCGACTCAGCACCACTTGGAGCGAAGCCGCCGTGGTTGGCAAAACGCGATCGCTCTCTTCCCACCAGAATGCCAGTAACCGTACACTGAGGTTAGCCGGCTGTCCGAACGTGCGGCGCAACTGCGAGAAGGTCTCCGCCAAGACAATCGCCGGTACCCGGGTGATCTCGGCCAAGTGTGGTCGGGCTAGTTCATGGTGTTAATGGTCGGAGATCAAGCCAGCTACCAGTGCAGAGGTATCTATCACCGTTCGGCTCGGTCGCGATCGAGCGCATCAAGCACTTCGTTGTTGGTGACTTTCCTTCCGAGGTGGAGTACAGGTAGGCCGTCGGAGCCGGTGGACAAGACCCCGGTCGTCGTAGTCGCGGTAAGCAGTAATCCCTCGGCGACACGGCGGATAACCAGTTCGCCCGGCGTCGTAACGATGTCCTCTCTGAGCTGGCGCGGCAACACCATCCGACCCTGAGCATCCACCCGGATCCGAGCTGATGGTGATTCCATCAGAACGCCCCGAGGGGACTGGCGGCTTCAGCCGTCAGGGGAATCGGGAGTCGGGGCCAAGCCTCGACGCTCTGTGTCACACCCGAGGTATATAGTGGATCGCAACGGGATTGGACGGGTCCTTCAAGCGCCT
>DAIDHF010000020.1:41871-49801 GCA_027452005.1 Acidimicrobiales bacterium | reverse complement strand
TTGGACGGGTCCTTCAAGCGCCTGTAGGGGAATGGCTGAGAAGAACTCTCTGGTAGAGGCCAGCAGGAAGCTGGTGGTTTCAGCCATCAGAGGACGTCACGGTGGTCCCTCCTCTCAGAAGGTGCGTCCCGGGTGTCCGTCCCAACTATTGTTGGGACCGGTGTTGGGAATAGACTACACTCGTGGTCGAGGGTTGGAAGTCCAGGCCGTCTACCTGCTCTTATTTGGTGGGGCTAGCTGGATTCGAACCAGCGACCTCAGCATTATCAGTGCTGCGCTCTAACCAGCTGAGCTATAGCCCCATTTGGCCTAGATCAAAAAGAATAGAAAACTTTTACCAATACCACCAATTGAGCTGCAAGTTCTATTGATTGGACCATCCCCGGGCACCACGACTAGGCCGCAGGTGACCCGGCCTCTTCGACCTCGATTACCTGTACTCCCCCCACCACGTCGCAGGTCAGATTATACAAAATGGCGCACAGCACATTTAGGAGGGTGCCCAAGATTGCCAAGACTAGACCCAAGAGAACCATTACCAACAAGAGCTGGAGCCCGGCGTGAGCAAAAGACTTGAATCCGAACAGGGAATCTACAAAGTGCTCCATGCTGTGGGTTACCCCGGCAATTGAAGCGAGCACCCAGAGAATCCCCCCAGCAATTAGCAAGATAATTGCAAGACTCAGGTAAAGGACCAGGGAGACCTTTAGAACACTCATTACCTCAACATGGCGGATTGTTCTTCTTACCCGGCGCTGTCTTACAAGCCGCCCGGGAGAACGCTGCGCGCTAGCTCCTGACCGGGTCCCTGTATAGGGGGCCCGAGACGCTACGCCCACGTTGAGTTTGCCATTTCGTCCATTGTAATTGAGATATACAGCTTGCCAGAAAACCGGACGGTTTCCCAACCATCTCGGTCAAAACTGATCTTTAGATCAAATTTCCTCAACTTGGCCAGGTCATTCATCATCTCCTGCCACGACCAAGGTTGCCGCAGCAACGCTCTGACCAGGATCGAGGTTCATTACCCTAACCCCGGTTGCACTTCGTCCTTGAGACGCAATCTCTCGGACGGCCGTACGAATTGTAACCCCGCCTGAGGAGATCAAGATTATCTCGTCAACTAGTGAGGTCATAAATGCGGCAACTACCGAGCCACGTCTCTCGGTGAGGGTAATAGCCCTCACACCCTGGCCCGATCGGGCCTGGGAGTTGAATTGGGCCGACTTTACGCGTTTACCATACCCGGCATCTGTCACGAGTAGTAGATCGGTATCGGGAACTATCGCGTCACAGGAAACAACCTCATCTCCGGATTTTAGCTTCATTCCCTTGACCCCGCCCGTATCGCGGGCGGTCGGGCGGACTTGAGACTCGTTGAACCTGATTGCCATCCCTCCCTTAGAAACCAACAAGACGTCTTGAGAACCGGTGGTCCTGACCACCCTGACCAACTCGTCGTTTCCTTTCAGGGCGACCGCTATAAACCCTTCACGCCGAGACTTATCGTATTCCGATAAGGCGGTCTTCTTTACGTGGCCAAACTTGGTCGCAAACAAAAGGTACTCATCAGGACCCATTTCTTTGGTAACTATCATCGTCTGTATGGTCTCGCCGGGTTGAAGAGAGATTAGGTTGACAATGGCGGTTCCCTTGGCGTTGCGATCTCTCATGGGAATCTCGTGCGCTTTTAGACGGTATACCTTGCCTCGATTTGAAAAGAATAATATAAGTGAGTGAGCAGTAGCATAGGCCAGGTGTGACACGATGTCTTCCTCTTTGAGCTTGGCCCCTTGCACGCCCCGTCCTCCCCTTCCTTGGGTTCTAAAGGCCGCCGTGGACACCGTCTTTACATATCCAGCCCGAGTCATGGTCACGACTAGTTCTTCATCCTCAATCAGGTCCTCGATCTGCATATCACCGGGATCAAGGACTACTCTCGACCGACGTGGCTGGGAGTACTGCTTTCGAATCTCGGTCATCTCTTCTTTGACTACTCCGTAAAGAGTCCCTTCATCAGCAAGAACCGACTCAAGGTAGGCAATCGTTTCTACTAGTTTGGACATCTCCTGCTCTAGTTCGGACCTCCCGAGTCTCGTGAGACGACCCAGAGTCAGATCAAGAATGTGATTGGATTGGATCTCAGTGAAGGAAAATGGGGCACTCATTAGGCCCTGGCGGGCTGAGTCGCGGTCGTCTGAGGACCTGATCAGCTCGATGACCGCGTCCAGCATGTCGATTGCCTTGAGGAGGCCTTCAACGATATGGGCGCGGGCTCTGGCCTTGGCCAGTCGAAATTCAGAGCGTCGTCGCACCACCTCGGCCTGATGCAAAACGTAGTAGTGAAGCATCTGGGCCAAATTAAGGGTTCTGGGGACGCCGTCCACGAGGGCCACCATGTTGACCCCAAAACTGGTCTGCATGGGGGTATGCTTGAACAGGTTGTTCAAGACCACATTCGCGTTGGCATTTCGCTTGAGAGTGATTACGAGTCGAGTCTTCCTTCCCGCCGAGTCGTTTTGAACCCCACTAATCCCGTCTAGTTCTTTTGAGTCGGCAAGTTCCCCAATTTTTCTTTCAATTGCTTCCACCGAGGTCTGGTAAGGGATCTCGGTCACAACGATCTTGGTCGCCCCGGAGCCCTCTTCAATTTCTGCCACGGCTCGCATCCTGATGGAACCTTTTCCAGTTCTATATGCGTCGAGAATTCCTGACCTTCCCAGTATCAGGGCTCCGGTGGGAAAATCTGGCCCTGACACGTACTTCATAAGCTCGTCCGGGGTAGCCTGGGGGTTTTCAATTACGTGAAGGGCGGCGTTGATAATTTCGTCCATGTTGTGGGGAGGAATATTTGTGGCCATCCCCACCGCAATCCCCTGAGCCCCGTTGACCAATAAGTTTGGAAACCGGGCCGGGAGAACCGTGGGTTCTTCACGGGTCCCGTCATAGCTGGGCATGAAGTCGACGGTCTCCTCATCGATCCCAGCCATGAGCTGAAGGGCGAGAGAGGCCAGACGACACTCGGTGTACCTCTGGGCGGCAGCCCCGGTATCTGGATCCGGGGACCCAAAGTTGCCGTGTCCATCCACCAGTGGGTATCGAAGGGAGAAATCTTGAACCATCCGGACCAGGGCGTCATATATTGCCTGGTCCCCGTGGGGGTGGAAGTTCCCCATCACCTCCCCGACCACCTTGGCGCACTTGGTATGAGGTCTATCAGGCCTGAGCCCCATGTCATACATGGCATAGAGGATCCTGCGATGTACCGGTTTTAGCCCATCCCGAACGTCTGGAAGGGCCCGAGATACAATAACGGCCATGGAGTACTCCAGGAAACTTCTCTCCATCTCGGCCTGGATCTCAATTGGCTCAATTCCAGCACCGAGTTCTTCAAGATTTGGATCCAGGGCTATCTGAGTGCTAGTCCCCTCCCCTGGGGGGTTGTTGGATTTACGGGGAGACATGTCGTGTCAGCTCCTTGTGTCTGGTGAGTTCCAATGCTTGGCCTAAATGTCTAAGAATCGAACGTCCTTGGCATTTTGCTGAATAAAGCTACGCCGTGACTCGACGTCGTCACCCATTAGTACCGAGCAGATCTCGTCGGCTATTGCGGCCTGCTCTACCTCTATTCGCAACAGAGACCTCTTGGAAATTTCCATAGTTGTATCACGTAGCTCTGAAAAATCCATCTCACCGAGCCCCTTGAGACGCTGAAACTCGTTCTTGTGATTGGGATTCTTGCTTAGGAAGTCGGCCTTTGCGTTGTCGTCTTTGAGGTAGACCTTTTCCTTGCCAACCAGGGTTGAGTAAAGGGGGGGTTGGGCAACAAATACGTTCCCATTTTCCACTAAGGCCTTCATCTGACGATAAAAGAACGTTAGAAGGAGGGTCCTAATGTGACTACCGTCAACGTCGGCGTCGGCCAGGATGATTATCTTGTGATATCGAATCTTGGCAGCGTCGAAGTCATCTGCGACCCCAGCCCCGATGGCTGAAATTAGGGCCTGGATCTCGGTGTTACGCAACATCTTGTCCAGACGGGCCCGTTCTACGTTTAGTATCTTTCCTCGGATTGGCAAAACGGCCTGGGTTCTGGGGTTACGAGCATCTTTAGCCGACCCCCCGGCTGAGTTTCCTTCCACGATGAATAGCTCGGTCTCTCGGGCGTCGCGCGAAGAACAGTCCACGAGCTTTCCTGGCAGCCCGGCCCCGTCAAGGGCCGATTTTCGTCGAGTTAGGTCGCGGGCCTGGCGAGCGGCAATGCGCGCCCGGGCTCCTTGGATAGACTTTTGTACGATCTGGTTGGCTTCACGGGGATTCTCGTCGAGCCACTCGGTCAGCTTTTCATTTGTGGCCCGCTCGACGAGTGACCGGATTGAGACGTTTCCCAACTTGGACTTTGTCTGTCCTTCAAACTGGGGTTCGCGTAGTCTTACCGAGATGATGGCGGTTAACCCCTCGCGAATATCCTCACCTAAGAGATTCTCGTCTTTTTCTTTGAGGGACCCCTTCTGCCGGGAGTACTTGTTCACTACATTTGTCAAGGCCTTCCTGAATCCCTCCTCATGCATTCCGCCCTCGGTCGTGGCAATACCGTTTGCATAGGAGTGAATCCCTTCGTAGTACCCGGTGTTCCACTGAAAGGCGACCTCGACTTCTTGGTCAGCATCGGACTGAGTAAAGTAGCCCACCTTTTTAAAGAGGGCCTCTTTGGACAAGTTTAGGTGCTTTACATAATCGGAGATTCCACCTGAGTACTTAAAAGTCTCGCTCTGTAATCTACCCTTTCGTCTATCGAAAAACCGGATCTCAAGGTTTCTATTTAGGAAGGCCATGACCTGGAGTCTCTCGACCACG
This sequence comes from Acidimicrobiales bacterium, assembly GCA_027452005.1. GTDB lineage: Bacteria > Actinomycetota > Acidimicrobiia > Acidimicrobiales > JAKAVM01 > JAKAVM01. Next base: position 44,944 of record DAIDHF010000020.1, on the reverse strand, counting down.
GTCTGAGCTCGAAACTCTATCTCCTCAAAGATTGTCGGGTCTGGCCAGAAAGTAATGGTTGTCCCGGATCTGTTTTTGGCATCTCCCAGTACTTTTAGCTTCCCCTGGGGAACTCCTCCTTTTGCGTACTCAACGTTGAAGTGCTTTCCGTCTCGATACACGTCAACAATTAGCCGGGAAGACAGAGCGTTTACCACCGACACCCCAACCCCGTGCAGTCCCCCTGATACCTTGTAACCACCGTCTCCAAACTTCCCACCCCCGTGCAGCTTGGTGAGCGCAATGTCAACCCCGGTTAAGTCCGGATAGTCAGGATGGGGATCGGTTGGTATCCCACGCCCATCGTCGACCACACAACAGCTTCCATCTTCGCCTAGAGTGACGTCGATTCGGCTACAGTGTCCGGCCATGGCCTCGTCAACAGAGTTGTCTACGACCTCCCAGATCAGGTGATGGAGTCCGGTGGGTCCTGTAGACCCGATATACATTCCGGGGCGCTTACGAACTGGTTCTAGGCCCTCTAGAATTCTCATGGAACTCGTGGAGTACCCATCCTCGGGGCCTTGTTTGAGCCGAGTTTTCTGTGCTGCTTGGACCACTAGTGGGATCTCCGGGCATGGTTAGCCCAGGTTCTCAATTGTGAGTCTGAATTGTTGAAAACCATTGGTGGAAAAGAGGAACCTCTCTACATATGAACGGTACTTCTGTCTAGACAAGTCTAGCAGGAATGGCACCTGGAAACCTCTTTAGAGACTAGGAAACTGCGACCTTTTAGACCTCAAAATGCGCTCTTCTCAATGAGCCTTGTGGGTTTCTCGTTCTAAGAGTTCAATGGACTCTACGGGCCGTCCAGTTACGGTCAAATTTATCTTTCTGACGATCTCGGGGATAAACCTTTGAATCTCGGTCTTCCATGTTGGCTTAGCCACGGTCAGCGAGAGTGTCCCATTTGACAGACCTGAAGGGGTGCAACGACCGGCCAACAGATCTCCAACTATATTTGGCCATAGGGAACATATTTGACCAAAAAGAGCGAGATCATGGGCGGAGCTTTCCATAAAATCCAGCCCACCTAAACCGTCTTGAAACGTCGCAATCTTGGCCGGTGGCTTTACAGACTGTACCGACATCCCGTCGCTATAGCGACCGTCCCAGTCATAAGTAACGTCACCCGGGAGGTTCTGGGAAGCTTGGTCGTCCGTAGAGTAATCGGTCACACTGGAAGACATTTTAGTCCAGTTTGCGAAAGCATGGTGCCCTTGCTCCTAGGGCTTTTCCAGGTAGATGGTGTTTCCGCCATAGTCCCTTGCCATGTCGAGGGACGTTGTCGTAATAATCGTCTGACTAGTTGGCAATATGTCGAGAAAGTTTGCGATTCTGAACTGGTCTAGCTCGGAAAATACATCGTCGAGGAGTAACGTTGGCGCAGTCATCGAGGCCTGTGCGCGCAGTGAACCTATAAGTCGGGCCATGGCCAGCTTAATTGACAAGACTATGCTGCGCTGCTCCCCCTGGGAAGCCTGGGACCTCGACGTCAAACCGTTTAGCGAGATGGCTAGATCATCCCTGTGGGGTCCAACGCTGGTAATTCCAAGTCGAAGATCTATCTCTCTGGAGTTTCCCAATGACGCTTCAAGAGAACCGGACCAACTCCTCTTATATGACAACTCAACCCTCTGATTGCCAGATAGGGCCTCGTAGGAACTTTGCACCTGGGGGCCAAGATAGTCGACTACTTGTTCTCGGGCCCGCGCAAGTAACTCGCCGGCCTTAGCAACACGATCGTCCCAGATCTCAAGATTCAATAGTTCATGTTCACCGGTACCTTTTACCTGTATGTCTTTAAGCAAGCGATTGCGGTGCTTTAATGCGCTATCGTAGTCGGTCTTTGAACGAATCCAACTTGGGGTTAGAGAGACTATTGCATCATCAAGTAGCGCCCGGCGTGATTCAGGCCCACCCTTGACTATCTCAAGATCGTCTGGTGTAAATATCACCACGGCTAGATCACCCAGGTAATCTTTGACCTTATTCACCAATTGGTTGTTTTTATAGGTTCGCTTTCTAGCAGTCCGAGAAAGTTCGACTCCCAGTACAGTTGGTACTTCCTGGCGACCTTCTAGATATCCAATTATCTGCGCACGCTGTTGGTTTGTTGCAATGACACTCTCAAGCTCGTTAGTCCTAAAGGACTCCAACCTGGCCAAAATTGCAACGGCCTCTAAAATGGAAGTCTTCCCTGAACCGTTTTGTCCAACAATAATGTTTGTGTTGCTATTGAACTCGAACGATTCCGGTAGCAATCCACGAAATCCCGTCAGGTTCAAAGATTTCAAAGACACCAGGCCGTTTATCTCGCCTTTTTGTTCTTGATAGTCGATGGCTGATTTGCTAAGAAACCCTGACTGGCATTAGTAGATACTGAAAACTTGTATCTTTTGGCGATCTAACCGTAGCTGGTTTTGAGGTGTCTATTGTATCTATGACAATGTCTTCCCCGGTAATCGCTTCTAATCCTTCAGCCAAATAGGTTGGATTAAAGGCTATTGTGGAGTCTTCTCCTATATACTGAGCATCTATAACTTCTTGGGCCTGACCAATCTCTGGAGTTACCACGCTTAGTTCTACCTCGTTATTGCTGAGCCTTATTCTGATTGGAGTGGTATTGTCACGAACCAGTAGCTTCATTCTCTTGATTGACTCTAATATCACGGACTTTTTCAAAGTTAGGCAATTAGGGTAACTAGGTGGTATCAGCTGCTCGTAGTTGGGGAACTTTCCTGCCAGAAGTCTGGCGGTAAGAATGGTCTGATCTACCTGAAAACTAACCTCGTTGTCTGACAAGATCATAAAGGCATTCTGGCCAGGGGTGGTTGCAAGAAGTAATTTTTGTAGCTCCCCCAAGGCCCTGGCTGGAACTAACACGGACTCACCAGAGCCCATCACCTTACTATCGGGTAAGTCTTTTATAGCTAGTCTATAGGAATCTGTTGCCACGATTCGTAGACCGTCATCTTGAGACACCATGTAAACACCGGTAAGTATGGGGCGGCTATCGTCGTTCGATGCTGCT
>DAIDHF010000020.1:0-41861 GCA_027452005.1 Acidimicrobiales bacterium | reverse complement strand
TCCAAGTTCGTGTGCGGCTACTGTAACTTTGTCACCCTTTAGTGGTTGAAACGCCGGAAACTCGTCCGCAACTAATGGCCGGACATTGAACTGAGATCTTCCAGATGAAAACTCCGAGTTATCTTCTGAGATTGCGATCGTTACTGACCCTTGACCAAACGCTCTAACGATGTCAACACTTAGTCTTCCTGGTAGGACGCCGACTCCATTTTCGATTCCTTGAACCTCAAGTGATGTTTGTATTGATACTTCCAGGTCACTTGATGACAAAACGGCTCTGTTCCCGTCCACTTCAATTCGAATACCGCTGTATGAACTGGGTAAAGATCCCTTGCTACTCAACGCCCTTGAAGCTGTATTTAATGCTTCGAGTAGCAAGTCACGTTCAGACCGAAACTTCAAAATCTTTTCCTACTCTTCCTGTTCTTATATGTTTATAAATTAATAGTTGTAATAATAGTTGTGTGGATTGTGAATAAACAGACTTTTACCAGGTGGAGGCGGGTTTGACTTTGAACACCCCACTAGTGTTATCAAGAACCCTAATCTCTCTCACCCAAATCCGTGTGAACAAACGATAAAGTTCCTAACAGAAAATCAAAACACATGAACAGTTTCCTCACATGCTTATCCACTTGACTTAATTTGGTGAATTAATCCAGTAACCTGGTCGTAGATTTGCTTTCGTTGCATCATCATAGATGATACTTTTGACACCCCGTGAATTACAGTGGTGTGATCACGTCCACCAAACTCGTTCCCAATTGCAGGGTAGCTATAGTCGGTAAGTTCCCTGCATAAATACATAGCGATCTGTCGCGCAGTGGTCAGGGGCCTCCGTCTACTCGCACTACAAAGTTCATCTACACTGAACCCAAAGGACTTAGCCGTTATCTCAATAATCTTGGCTGGCGTAACTGACTGACCCTGGTTAGAGGTTACAATGTCCGATAAGACCTGCTCAGCCAACTCCCGATCCATGGGTTTTCCGCTCAAACTAGAAAATGCTGAGGCACGAATAAAGGCTCCTTCCAACTCGCGAATATTGTCTGTAACGTGGTTGGCAATAAAGTCCAAAACCTCGTCCTTCATGGTAATCCCCTCGGCATAGGACTTCTTGTGGAGAATTGCCAGACGTGTCTCTAAATCAGGGGGCTGAATATCTGTTATCAGTCCAGACAAGAACCGACTTCGAAGGCGATTCTCAAGGGTGGCAATGGCTTTTGGAGGACGGTCCGAGGTGATCACAATCTGGTGTTGGGCATCACTGAGGGAGTTGAACGTGTGGAAGAACTCTTCTTGGAGTGATTCTTTACCTTCAAGAAACTGTATGTCATCTACTAATAACACATCACATTCCCTGTAACGCCTTTTGAAGTCAACGGTCGTGTTTCTTCTAATCGCATCGACGAACTCGTTCATAAAGGTCTCAGTGGACACGTACGTGACCTTATAGGTCGGGTAATGTTCCTTTACGTAGTTTCCTATAGAGTGAAGCAAGTGGGTCTTACCCAGACCGGCCTCTCCGTGGATAAAGAGCGGGTTGTACGCCTTAGCGGGCTTTTCAGCCACCGACAAGGCGGCCGCATGAGCAAATCTATTCGATGAACCAATAACAAATGCATCGAAAGTATATCTAGTACTACTAGATTCCATCGAGTTCTGAACTTCTAACGGTTTTCCGTTTGGCGACCCGTTTCCAGTCGAATTTTCGGGGGAAACATCATTTCCATGACCCGGGAGGTTGTTTTCAGCCAGCTTAGTCCCAGGTTTTTCCACAAGATCCTCACTGGCTATAGGGTCGTAAGACTCGTCGAGATCCACGTCGTCTACGGTAATATTGATGGTTGGCTCAGAACCGGTTACTCCGAATAATGCCCTCTCAATAGCGCTCATAAATTTTGACTCGATTCGGTCCTTTACCAGGAGATTGGGCACGCCGAGAGTAACTATCTCTTCTTCGTATGAGATCACGTGTGCTGGCTCGATCCACGCCTTCCACGCCCCCTCAGGAAGTTCGCCTTGGAGGTATTTAGAGCACTTTGTCCACAGCTCCTTGGTGTCGTTCATGCGTAGCTCGCTTCCATCTATACACGGTCCACACGGTTTTCAACATCTGTTGATAACTGTGTGGACTGATGTTCTATCTTTCCGTAGGTCCTTGGAATCGTGTTTTAAACGACTTGGGGAAGCTAGCAGACCTAATTTGAGTAAAAATTTTCAACCCAGGTGCGCGAACGTATCACTATTGTGGACAAAATGCTCACTGACATAAATATCCTGGTAAATGGCCTAATTTCTAATCCAAAAATACTTATTGTCTGATTGAAAAGGCAAGAATTGCGCGCAGTTGTCCCACCCTAGCTGGGGTCTAGGATTCCATATCTGACCACCCAGGTGGTGGATACTGACTGACTTGCCCTAGTATGGTCACCCAACAGGGACTTTATAGTAACTGCTCTGATCGGCCAGGGCTTGGCCATTGCAAATGAGCACCGCAGTTTTGATTGAAATCTGGAAAGAGGATTACTAAGAGATGAAAAGAACGTTTCAGCCCAACGTTCGCAAGAGAGCCAAAAAGCATGGATTTCGAAAGCGAATGGCCACCAAACAAGGTAGGACGATAATAAAGGCTAGGCGTTTGAAGGGCCGAGCTCGACTCACCGCGTAAATGGTATGTACGCAAAGAGTAACTTCTAGAGAAACATTTAGAAGATTCGCCGGCTCTGATGTAAAAAAGCGTTTTGGTGGTGTTGTGGTGTCACAGGTATTACTGCACGCGGCTGAGTCTGGTGGACAAAGTGAGATTTTTGAACAAGCTAAATTCGTGAAAGAAAACCCAATATCTGATAGCCCAACTAGTTATCTCACAGGAATTGAAAGGTCGAAATGTCCCGAGTTTGCCTATTCGATTTCTCGTAAAATCGGTAAGGCTGCTAAACGCAATCAATTAAGGAGACGGTTACGAGCAATTATTTCGCAACCCGATATAGAATTTCCATATGCAGCATATCTAATAACGGCCAGTCGTAGTTCGGCCGGTAGTGGTTTTCAAGAACTTTACGAGGATCTGAGATTAGCATCCGCGTATTTTTCAGCTAAATTTCAAGACCCTACTTTACTAGCGGCACCTACCAACTTGGCAACAGAGTTCTAAGTTCTGCTTCGATCAATTATGAAATCATTCGCAATACGACTAATACAGTTTTATCAATTAGCCTTTCGGTGGAGAATGTCTCCATGTAGATATGTGCCCTCGTGCTCAAACTATGCAATTGAGGCCATAGAGAATAATGGATTGCTAAAGGGTATGTTTCTCTCTATATATCGTATTGCCAGATGTAACCCGTGGGGGGGGCATGGCTATGATCCGGCGCCTGGCCGTGTTACACCTTCCGGCCTATCGGCAAGGGTCGAGTAACTTATGAGTGCTATAACGTCTATCTTCCATCCCCTCTTGTCACTATTGGCCGTACTCGTGGCCTATTTTTATTCCATAACGTCGAACTTCGCGATATCAATTGCCCTACTGACCATCTTGGTATACCTCTTACTCACTCCTCTGCTAGTAAAGCAGACGCGATCCATGATTGAGATGCAGCGCATTCAGCCAGAGATCGCCAAGATTCGTCAAAAATATAAGGGTCCGGGTAACGCCCAAGAGCAGCAACAAGAGATGATGGCCCTGTATAAAGCCCACAACGTCAACCCAATGGGGGGTTGCCTACCAATGCTGGTTCAGTTCCCTGTCTTGTTCGTTATGTACGCGGTCATAAGAGGCTTGCTAAATAAGCTCTCAATCCATGGCAAGGCAGTTTTTGTCCACGGACAGCCTGTGGCATCACCGGAATACGTTTCACATACGAGCACGATCTACAAGACACTAGTTCTTTCTCATGGAAAGATGATGTCGTTTGGTGTCGATCTCTCACTGCCAGCAAGTGGACACCATGGCTCATTTTTCAACGCCTTCCCCTACTACTTTCTGGTCGTACTTGCAGCTGTCCTATCCCTGCTACAGATCCAGCAGATGACAATTCGAAACCGCAAGATAATGACCCAGACCCCTCAGATGCTCCAGATGCAAAAGATGCAGTACATTACCCCGCTAATCATGACCGTGATCTACTGGAGACTGCCCGTTGCCCTTAGTGTTTACTTTATCGCCTCGAGCCTATTTCGGATCGCACAGCAGGAGCTAATGTATCGATACGACCCGGTTCTTTCCGCTCATGTTCGAGTCTCTATGGATCTTAAAAACTCACGAGCAGCTAGTAAGGAAGAAAAAAGCGACTTTAGGGTTCAGGAACCAAACATACGTTCCTTTTCTCTGTTTAGACAGAAAGCCGCATCTGAGCAGCCGGAGCTTGAGGAACCAGAGAGTAATGTAAAGCCTCAGCATCCGAGATCAAAGTCAAAGCGTCGCAGAAAGGAAAGGTGAACTCATTGGAATGGATTGAAACTGCAGGTAAGGGCGTACAAGATGCCGTAGAATCTGCCCTTTTTCAGTTGGGGATCGCGAGAGACGAACTAGAGTTCGAGATAATCAGCGAGCCAAAAAGAGGCGTATTAGGACTTGGCAGGTCAGAGGCTCGAATAAAAGCGAGAATAAAGCCAGCTTCGTACTCCGGGAAGGATGAAAAAAAGGGTCGTCAGCGGGGCCCACGCTCAACTAGATCAACCGGAGAGAGGGCTGAAACGCGACCGGGGACCGCTGGTAAAGGAAAGACGAACAAGGTTGAGTCGAAGAAGACTGTAACAAGCTCGAATGAGAAGGCCATCCGCCAACAAAAGCGTAAAGAGCCAGTGCCCGAAGCGGCCGAAAGAAAGCCGTCAAATAACAAGTCTCGAGATAGAAAGGATACCAAAGTGGAAGCTGAAAGATTGGAGGGTACCGCAACTGAACAACGGGATCAATCTGCGATGACAAGACCGAGCGTTCCAGTCGGTGAGCAGGCGATATTAGCTCAGGATTTTCTGAAGGGGCTGATGAGATCGATGGAAATCGACGCCGAACTGGAGGCAAACGTTGATGAAGACGACGAGATAGCAAAAATTGCTGTCAATGGATCCGGGCTTGGCCTTCTCATCGGCCAGAAGGCGGCGACCTTATCGGCGATTCAAGAGCTCACCAGAACTTACGTGCAGCGTAAGACTGGGGCGGCCAACGGGAAGATCATTTTAGATATTGGTGGCTATAAGGCGAAAAGGAAAGCAGCTCTTGAGGAGTTCTCAAAGAAAGTAGCAGCTCAAGTGATTGAGACTGGCCAAGAGAATACCCTAGAACCAATGAACTCTGCAGATCGCAAGACGGTACACGATACCCTCGCTGAGATCGATGGAGTCGAGACTAAATCCGTTGGAGAAGAACCTCGACGCAGAATCATAGTGCTCCCGACTAGTTCTAACTAGTACTGTGGGTCGGATCTTAGTAATCCGGTACAATTATGGCGATTGACGGCTAAAGCCGCCAGTCCCTCGGGTGGTTTGATGGACGTTAGTATCCTAGAAGCACTATTTCACGACGCTCAGTCCATAGGTCTAATCGGTCCAGCTCCAGTTCAGACCCAAATATCACACTCAATGAGATTCTGTGCCCTGGTAGAGGAACGGCTAAAGCTCAGCCACCTGGCTAGTAAGGCTAGACTGGCTGACTTAGGTTCAGGCGCTGGGATTCCCGGGCTTGTCGTCGCAGGAATGTTGCCTTCCCTCGAAGTCGTTCTAATCGACTCTATGGAGAAACGATCCAAATTTCAGCAGCATGCCATACAAGCTTTGGGCCTCGATAACTGTAGATCCGTGAACGCCAGAGCAGAGGATGTTGGCAGATCCCGTGAGTTCCGTACTAGTTTCGATCTGGTTACATCTCGTTCTTTCGGTAAACCCGCCATTGTCGTTGAATGCGCGGCGCCCCTCCTTAGGATACCTGGTTACTTGATTGTGTCGGAGCCACCCGAGGAACGCTCCTCCAGATGGAGCGACTCCGTGATACGAAGACTAGGACTTTCAAGCTCTATTACTCCTAATAGTTCTTTGTCACCGCGGATGAACGTATTTGAGAAGATCTCAGATACCCCGGCTGAGTTCCCGCGGAAGGTGGGAATCCCGGCGAAGAGGCCACTTTTCTAGCAGACACGATGTTCCACGTGGAACATCAGGCAAGGAAGGCTTTAACCTCAAGCCTTAGTTCAGACTTTGACAGTCTTAAAACCTGTTTCAGCAGTAGGTATTCGCGTTCTTCTAAGGGCCAATTTGAGCACGACTGTAGTTCTTGAGTCGCCTTCGTATCTGTATATCGGATCTTAAATCTGGGGCTTGCTACGCTGCGAAGGCAGGTTTGATAACCTGGAGTGCTGTAGCCTCAAAGAAACCAAGAACCCTGACCGGATTTGCAAGTACACTGATGATAGAATTTGCGCAAAGTGTGGCTACTCTAAGTTGAGGGCATTAGTGCAGCACCTTTAGTCAACTATTAGCGTTAAGCTACATTGAACTTATGGCTAGTCTGAGCAGCTAGATGAGGCTTTGGTTGCATGAGAGAAAGAGGATTAATGATTCACGGCAACATTTCTGTAATTTCCATTCCTGTTAGGGATCAGGAGGCCTCGAAGGCCTTCTACATGGACAAGCTAAATTTTGAACTGGTTTCAGATATGTCGCTGGGAGGAGGAACTCGCTGGATTACGTTACGACCAGTAGGGAGTGGAGCTGCTATAGCGCTGGTCACTTGGTTCAAAGAGATGAAGCCAGGATCCTTGCGAGGACTCGTGCTCTCTGTAGAAAGCATCGAGGCTGCAATTGAGGAGCTTGAGGCTTCAGGAGTTCGGCTGGGATTAGATGAGATTCAGAAGGCACCGTGGGGGCGATGGATTAGCATTGACGATCCCGACGGCAATTCCTGGATAATTCAGCAGGACTTGCTCATGGAGACTAAGCCAGAATCTTAAGGTTAGGTAGAGGGTAGAAGATGAAAAGACGACACGTAAGCGCTACAGACTAATTTGGTGGTTAGAGTCATCTGTCCAATGCCTCAACACGGGGCTGACAAATTCGCGAAAATCGCGACGAAGATTATTGATTCCTGGATTGACGCTGTGGTAGGGTTTCACGTGAAACATATCTATTGGAAATATCTGGAAGAATATGTTTACTGAGGTACTGCTTACAGTGCTATTGGGCTTCTTCGGCCATCAAGGTGAGGTTAATTGTCACAGGCAGGGGTCCTGATGGAGACGTCACAAGATAGCCATAGCCTGACCAGGATTATCGCTATTGCCAATCAAAAAGGGGGAGTTGGGAAGACCACGACGACGGTTAATCTAGGGGCTGCTATTGCTCAAACTGGCAGGAGAGTATTGGTGATTGACCTGGATCCTCAGGGTAACGCGTCGACTGGCCTCGGAATTGACTATCACAACCTAGACTCCTCAGTCTATGAAGTCCTAGTCCACGATGGTTTGGTTGAAGACTGTATCGAGCCAACAAACTTTCGTAACCTATTTGTGGTTCCTTCGAAGCTAGAGCTGGCTGGGGCAGATGTTGAGTTGGTTTCTGCCTTCAATCGCGAGAGAAAGCTTCTAAGGGCATTGGAGGGGACTAGGGAAGACTTTGACTTCATTTTGATCGATTGCCCCCCGTCTTTGGGCCTGATTACGGTAAATGCCCTTACCGCCGCTACAGAGGTCGTAGTTCCTATTCAATGCGAATTCTACGCGCTTGAAGGGTTAGGACAGTTGATGCGAAATGTGAAGCTAGTAAAGGATAATCTCAATCCCCTCCTGGATGTGTCGGCAATAGTCTTGACAATGTATGATCCTAGGACTCGACTTGCACATGATGTAGTCTCTCAGGTCAGAGAGCATTTTGGACCACTAGTCTGCCAGACTATGATTCCTCGGTCAGTCAAACTGTCCGAGGCCCCGTCATTTGGTCAGCCGATCGTTACATTCGACCCTACATCTCGTGGGGCTATAGCATACAGGGAACTCGCAGAGGAGGTAATTAATGTCAACAAGACGTAGTGGATTGGGTAAAGGGTTGGGTGCCTTGCTGCCAAATGAGGTGGTTGGTGAGACGGGATCTCAACTCCTACAGGTCCCATTATCCAATATTCGACCAAATCCGCTCCAACCCAGGGCTCACTTTGATGAGGAGGCACTATCTTCACTAGCGGCCTCTATCAAAGAATTAGGGGTGCTTCAGCCAATTCTGGTCAGGGGAATATCCGATAGTGAGTTTGAGCTAATCGCTGGAGAACGGCGTTGGAGAGCTGCGAAGAGAGCAGGACTGCCGACGATTCCAGCTATTGTCCAAACGGCCGACGATGCCACAAGCTTGGAACAGGCACTTGTCGAGAACCTACACCGGGAAGATCTAAATGCCCTCGAGGAAGCCGCTGCTTACCAACAGCTAATTGAGGATTTTGAGCTCACCCATGACCAGGTCGCCCAGAGAGTAGGCAAGAGCAGGACCGCCGTGACCAACTCACTGAGGCTGTTTCAGTTGCCTCCCAGTGTTCAGCGGCTCGTGGCAACATCGCAGATCTCCGCTGGTCATGCCCGAGCTCTACTGGGAACCCCGAATCGTGGGCTCCAGGAGGAGCTGGCCTCTCGAATTGTTGAGGATGGTCTGTCGGTAAGAGCCGTAGAAGATGCTGTCAAGGGTAATGATAGTGGCAAGGCCTCTGCCGGAGAAGGACCTACTAAGGAGTCATCAAGCGCGAGCAAACAAGGTTTTCCCTCCGAGGAACTTGGCAATCGCATGAGACCACCTGGATTACTCGAACTTGAAGAGCTTCTTGCTCAACACCTCGACACCAGGGTGAAGGTAGAGATGGGCACAAAAAAGGGTAGAGTCATGTTGGAGTTTGCCGACCTAGAAGATTTAGAAAGAATCTACCGTGTAATAGCAGGAGGAGAGGACTCCCAGCCAGCACTTTAAGATTCCACCTTAAGTAGAGGTTGAAGGATCTAGTTCGTTCTAACTGGGTTGTTGAGGTTGATCCACAGGTGTTGAAAATCCTGTGGAAAATAACTATAACGCTTCGGAGGAATGGAGTGGTGGATGCCCAGGTTTATCACGCATACTTCTTGGACTGGTATTTCTAATTAGAGGTCAAACACTCCTCGACACAATGCTCCAGCCTTTAGTAGGGGGGTAAAGTTCCAGTCAGCTCTAAGGGTAGAGCACTCTAGGGGCGAAATCTGAATACTATAGAGGGTAACGTGGCGCGTGCTGACACCCTACGAACCTTCGTCCTTTAGGACGGTGGCTTCAATCTGCGAAGGTCCCAAACCAATTGATTAGGGTTTCCGCAATTGATGCCAAAAGATCCTCAAATCTGGAATGGACTACTTCGGGAACCTCGACTATTACTGCAGGCATCTGAGTTTCTCTGAGGAACGGGGTGGCCAATCCCTCGACACGTACTTCAAGGTTATCAATGAGGGCACGTAGACTAGATGAGATAAGCATCCCAAGCCCCCGGCCGTTTGCTGATACATATCTGTATCCGCGGTAGTAGGTAATGGTCGCCTGATCGTCAAGGGATTGCTGGATCAAGAGGACAGCACATGAGCCGCTGGAGTTTGCAATCTGTGCCAGGGATGGCGACTCAGGAAGTGACTCGACTTCATAAGTCTCAATTCTCAGTTCAGGGTTCTTCGGAGGGTAAGTTACTTCAGAATGGCCACGCAAAAATATGGTTACAAGTGGGCCTTCATTTTGACCGGGGACCTGTCTTAACATCTCTATTTCCTTTAGGGAGCCCACTAAAGGACGATATCTGTCATGGTGCTCTGGTAGCTTGAGTTGGAACAGGGCGTTAGCCGTGTCTTTCCCAAATATCCCGTCTGGTGCAAGGCCAGAGTTTCGCTGAAACTTGGCCACGGCGGCCTGGGTCAAAGGTCCAAATATCCCGTCGACCTTCCCGCTGTCGAATCCCAGCTCGTTCAATCGGCGCTGAAGGTCGCCAATATCATCTCCGCGCAGGTAGGGTGACCTAAGCGCAAGGAGTCGGTCACCAATGTTGTATCGGGTCTCCTCAAAAGCAGCCCAGGTTTGGGGGCCACAGATCCCATCTACTTTTAATCCTCTAGTCGACTGAAACCGCTTGAGAGCCTCTCGGAGGTCGTCATCGAAAAGGTCACTTGAGCCGTCGGAGTCAAAGATGGAGAGTCGTTGAAGCTCGCCGCGTAGGCGCAAAACAAACTCTCCTTTTGAACCACTTGAGAGAACTGGCCAGGCATTCATCTCTAGACCATATCTAGGGTTGGTCTCATTTGAACCTGCCATCAAAACACCCCCAGGGAACTGGTGGCTTCATCCATCAGAGGACGTCACTTGAGTTTAGATTGTGGCTAGAGGTCTCACCGATTATCACATAATGGATGGACGAGGTGAGCATACAGCCTTGGATTCTAACGCCAAGAAACCACCTCAAGCATCAAATTTAGACTAACAATCCAGAAATACCTGTCTAACTAGATTGTACCCGGAATTAGATGTGATCTTGAAGCTCCGCCAAAAGATGACGCTTGGGTTTGGCACCTACCATTCGTGCCACCGGGTGGCCGTCTTTAAACAAGATAAGAGTTGGGATACTCATAACTTCAAACTTACGTTGGGTCTCTGGATTTTGATCAATATTCAATTTAGCCACCCGGAGTCGGTGAGCCTCCTCTTGGGCTATTTCATCGACGATCGGGGCCAATTTCAGGCATGGTCCACACCAGTCGGCCCAGAAATCAACCAATATTGGAAGCTCTGAGGTGGCAATCTCTTCATCAAACCCCGAGTCATTTAGGGTTATTACGTTATCTGACACGATCTCTCCATTTCTCCTTTATAGTTACCGAAATATAGCCATATGCACTATTGTTCGGCGAGCCAACGCTCGCAGTCAATTGCAGCCATACATCCTGAGCCCGCAGAAGTTATGGCCTGCCTGTACACTCGGTCTTGAACATCACCACAAGCAAAGACTCCTTCAATGTTTGTGTAGGTCCCATTATGCGTTGCGATATAACCATCCGAATCCATATCTATTGTGTCACGAAATATAGAAGTATTTGGGGTATGTCCTATTGCGACGAATAATCCTTCAACTGAAAGTTGTTCTGTGTGCTGATCAGTGGTATCAGTTAGCTCAATCTCTGATAACGATACATCACCAAACAATCGTGTAACAATAGAATTCCAATGTATCACGATCTTTTTATTGTCAAAAGCCCTCTGTTGCATAATCTTTGAAGCACGCAACTCATGTCGCCTATGAATCAAGTGAACCGTGGTGGCGAATCTGGTCAGAAATAGGGCTTCTTCGAGCGCAGAGTCACCCCCACCAACTACAGCGATCTCTTTCTCTCGGAAAAAGAATCCATCACAGGTGGCACATGTTGACACTCCGTGACCCAAGAGTTTGTCTTCGTTTTCAAGACCAAGCATTACTGGCTTGGCCCCCGTTGCAATTATAACCGATCTTGCTGTCAACGGTGCTGGAGAAGCGGTCGTGAATATCTCGAAAGGAGATGAGGGGTTTGAAATTGAAAGAACCTTGCCTGGCAGGAACTGTGCACCAAACCTGGATGCCTGCTTGCGAAGGGTATCCATGAGCTCGGGTCCCATAATTCCATCTACGAATCCCGGGTAGTTTTCAACTTCGGTGGTAAGCATGAGTTGACCCCCGGGCTGGTCACTTGTCGAGGATGGCTCACCCTCAATGACCAGGGGATCAAGTTGAGCCCGGGCCGCATATATAGCGGCCGTAAGTCCAGCCGGGCCAGATCCAACAATCACCACGTTATAGCTATCTTGCATGTCTAGTTTCGTCCCATCAACTCTTGGCTAGTTTTCGCTTACTCCAAACCAACAGGCCTGCGAGTGTAAATATTCCTCCAAGTCCCAAGTAGGCAATCCAGACGCGACCCGGGGTGAGAAATTGATCCACGAGTCGAATTACCGAGATGGAAAACAGGGCAGCGATGAGCGTTGCGGCGGTCAAAATTAATATTCCATATACAAGCACCGAAGCAACCAAGCGGACCGGACGAAGGACCTTGAGATCAACCGTGTCAATAATTGAAACGAACTGATCAACGAGCTTATCTGTCCAGGGAGCCTCAGGAGTCGGGGTTAATGATTTAGGAAGGTCACCGTCTGACATATCTATTCACACTAGTTCAAAATTGCCTTCAAGCAATACTTATTTCTCTCGGGTCCAGTTTATAGAGCCGTTTCCGTTAGAGGACTCACAATTTGTGGGCTGGCTCTGCCACGAGTTCAACCAGAAGAAACAAATAGTCCCCATAAATGGACTAAGGAAAGATGACTAACTTGGCTAAGAGGCAGGTCGGTGAGTACTCCTCAACTGCAATAAAGCGTCGGGAATCCGCACGTGCTCGGTTTCGAGAGGTGGAATGAATCGTATCTGACGGGGATGAGCTGGCAGGTGTAGTCGAGCGTGACGTCTTACGTATAGAAATCTTGCGAAGCTCAAACACATATACCTGTGCGGTATTCTTCGCGAGCTGCCCCCAGGCAATTTCCTTTAGTTTAGAGACGTCTCCTTGTACATCGCCAATTGCAGGATCAAGGCATCTGGCTGCCGATGGGCCCATATCGTGCCGAGAACCCCTGGCCAGGAGAACCGACTGAGGTCGGCCTCCTATTAGAAGCTGTTGAATACTTGATGTAGAGGTGCCTGGAATTGGCAGACCTTCAGTGCTGGTCTGGTGATCGACTGACTTTTCAAGTTTGAGTTGAACGTCACCGGTGCTATTGAGTTGACCCAGGTTTCCCGCTGAAAAAATAAATCGGGGATGAGATGGCGAATTCGGAGAGTTGAAAACAAAGAGAAATACCGAGATTGCCGCTAACACCACACAGACCGCGAGTATCTGAAGCCGGGGAGATGGAACTCGTCTAGGACCAGCTGGTTGGCTGGGCACGATGAGGTCTTCAATGTTTGTCAAGGCCTGAATATTTTGGCTGATCTTGCCGGATGAGAGACCAATGTGATTCGACTATGTGCCCACGACCAGGGCAATGGCACCCTCACCCACGTGAGTCCCGAGGACTGGGCCCATTGGTGAAATCAAGAGTTCCACCTCGCCAAAGCGATCTTTTACTAGTTCGACAAAGTCTTCTATGTCCCGGGCCTGGGCGTGTGAGATTGCAACTTGTTGAACCCCGGCAATGCTGGCACATTTCTCGACCAGGTGGTGAAGGGCTTTGGACCTGGTGCGTTGTTTCGACTCGGCTTCCACTTTTCCGTCAACGATTTGGACCACGGGCTTGATCGACAGCACCGAGCCTAGCAAAGCCTGAGCCGTTCCAATTCGCCCGCCTTTTCTCAGGTTTTCAAGGCTATCTAGGGTCCCAAAGGCGCTTATCCCGGCCATGAACTCTTGGGTTTTTGAGACAACTTCATCAAAGCCATGGTTGACTGATTGTCGGGCCGCGAACAGCACGACCATACCCAGACCTATCGTAACCAGTCGAGAGTCGATCACCTCAATCTTGAGATCTAGATCAAACTGGTCTGTGGCCGTCACGGCAGATTGGTAGGTGGCTGATAGTTCTCCCGAGATCGTAATGCAAATCACAGATTCACAACCGTCGTCGACCGCCTTGGCGAAGGCGTCTAGAAAAGCCCCTGGTGCTGGCGCTGCGGTCTGTGGCAACTCGGCCGAGGATCTCGAACGCGTCCAAAAGTCCGAGGTGGACAGCTCAAGCTGATCGACAAACTCTTCACCGGCAATCCGAATGGTCAAGGGTACCACGGTTATGTTGTGCTCGGATATAATCTCTGGTGGTAAGTCGCATGAGCTATCGGTAACTATTCTAATATTGGACATAAATCTCCTCGACGAAATATCGGTTTAGGTATTGAAAGAGTCTAGTTGTCTAGACAGTCCAAGCCAGACTCCAGCGCCCAAAACCGCGAGGGCAACTACCGAGGCCACGACTAGCTTTTCGAACATCCCAAAAGTGCTGGTTGAGCCAATCTCCGACTGTGAGATGAAGGAGATTAGGCCCGCTATTGAAGACAGGGTGATTACCCTAAAGAGTGGTCTAGAAATACTCTCTAACCCGATACCGTCTAGGGGGATTGCAAGTTGTGCGTACCCGACAATCGCGGCAAGGGTGTAGGCTAACGACATTGACAGGGCAAGTCCCTCAACCCCAAAGGGTCCGACCAGAAAAATCGCAAGAAATGCATTTATTGCGTTTTCCAGTAGGTAAAGGTGAAATACGGTCTTGGTATCTTGCATGGTCTGAAACGCCCGTACCAAGTATAAGTACCAGCAAAACCCAGGAAGTCCCAAGGCGAACGTAACTAGGGTGCGACTAATTACCAACGTTGAACTCACCGTGGCCGAGCCGTGTCCGAGTAGGAACCCGATCGCAGGTTGTGCCACAACAATCATCATGACCGACGCTGGAATTACGACCCCATTTATGGCACTGAGTCCGGACAGAAAACGGGTCTTGAATCTCGTCAAATTTCTCTGGCTCCATGAGAGGGCCATCGTTGGTTGTACGGCACTCATTATGGACACTACTGCGACTCCATAAGGTAACTGGAAAAAGGCGAAGGCCGTTGAGTAGGCCGTTACCCCTCCTCTCCCTGAGTGTACGGCTAAGGCGAGCACGATAAAGTAGGTTACCTGGTTGGCAATCACAAACCCGAGGGTCCACGAGGAAAGTGAGACTACCTGACGGACGGCAGGATTTCTTAATTTCCATGTCCACCTTAGTCCCAGGTGAAGTTTTCTCAAGTATGGAAACAACATGGCCAACTGGGCAGCTACCCCAAGAGTAGTCCCGAGTCCGAGCACGAGTTCAAAGGTCAGGTGGCCTTTTGCGTAGGTCACCGAGGGGTGAGAGAAGGCCACCGACACGTAACCCAACATGACAATGCAGATCAAGTTGTTCACGATAGGCACAAACATTGGCGGTGAAAACACAGATCTCGCGTTCAGGAGTGCTGAGATCAAAGAGCATAATCCGTAAAGGGCAATTTGAGGAGCAAAACATCGCAACAAGACGACCGAAACCTGGTGGACAGCGGCGGCTTGGTTCCCCCCGGTTCCCGTGGTGTACAGGTCAATTATTGCAGGAGCGAAGATAAAGGTGAAAAGAGAGGCCAAGACCAAGATTACAGCCGACACGGTAACTATTGCTGAGACTGACTCACGGTCGGGTTCCCCATTGCGATTTAGGTGTAGACGTTCAACAAACACCGGGATTAAGGTGGCAGAAAAAATACCTCCCAGTACGAGATCGAAGATAATATTAGGGGTGTTGTTTGCCAGATTGTAGGAGTCCGACAGGTGATTTATCCCAAGGGCATAGGTCAAGATAAAGATCCTTACTAGCCCGGTAAGGCGCGACAGGAGTGTTCCCAGGGCCATCTTGGGCACGGTAGTTCTGGCACCGGTAAATGGACTGGGTCCACTATCTCGATCTTGGGGCACGGTGTTCAAGCTAGATGTTTTCACTTTCGTCTATCGTGTTGATTACCTGGGTCTCCTGGAACATCTGGGGGTCATCGTCAGGTGTTGCTTGAGGCCCCAATTCATCGGTTTGGAGATCGTCCTTGTTGGGCGTTTTTGTCCGTCTAGTTCTAACGATCGATCGGATCCACCACACTATCAACAGCAACAGGGCACCGGAAGTAAGGACTGTGGCTACCCCGGAAAAGGCCGTTGATCGAATCGTATAAGAACTAGAGTCAATCAACAGAGTTAGATCCGGGGTTAGCACGGAGATCTTTATAGAAAACTCTCCCGGGGTTCGAGTCTTGACCCGGAAGATCTCCGTGGAAGTCTTCTTGGTCAACACGATGCTCTTGGAATCCCCGGATGGAAACTCCAACTTGTCACTTTTTATCCGAATAACCACCGAGGCTGATCGGGACGAGTAAAGACCCAGGGTTATAGGTAGGTTCCCGCTCTGAGACGTTAGAGTAATTACTTGGGACCCGGTAAGTCGAATCTTGGACGCAAGATAGTTGGATTGGTGTGTAGCCAATCTGAGACGATCTAGACGTTGAGCTGATGATATGTTTGACGCTTCGCTCTCTAAAATATCTTGATTTAGTAACTCGACGTTCCCGTTGGTCTGCCCAAATGTCTGCGCAAGTGCGAGTTGGCTAGATCGCAGGTGTCGAATCTCTCCCCAGGGAAGGGACGGTTGCCGCGATCCTCCCGTGAGAGATCTTTGGCCCAAATACTCCTTGGTCGGCTGGGCTTGAAATATATTGAAATATTCCTGCAATGAGATCGGAGTTATTGCCGGGTTATTACTTAGAATTCCGAGCAACGTGGAAATGAACTGCGTGTTTGAGGCTAGTTGCGTATTTGAATCAAGCACGAGTGCCCTGGGAGGGTTAGTTTGGTTGGGTTCGTCAGCCCATACCTGGACAAGGTCTGCAAAGAGTCGATGGGCTGCAAGTATTGGATCGTTAGTACTGGCAAGATCGGTCTCAAGGCCGGGATCGGACTCCCCCACGTAAGAGCCCGGGACCGGCGTAACGCCTGAGAGGATCCAAGGTTGGGTAGGCGTCAAATTCTCGTTCACGTAACCCAGTGTGGAGGCTGGAAGTATAAAGTTTGAATACCCCTTACTTATAAGGAGATTAGCGCCTTGCCTGGTGAGAGGTTGATTTGATACCCAGTAGCTTTCGGGCAGTCTTTGGTGAAACAGACCCGAAAGTATCTGAAATCCGGTTTGGAGTTGTTGGTCAAGTTCACTTGTTAAATTATTATCGATCAGCTGAACCGGATTCACGGGAACAAACGTCGAACCCAGTACCATATGGTCGGCCGAAAGAGCCGTAGGCGTTGATGGTGGTGCGTGCCCAACCGTGGGTGCCGTAACTGATTGACCGCCTTTAGGGGCCGACGGATTACTGATTGAACCCACCTGGGTTGTTGAGGGAGAGACTATAAGTGAGTGTAAGGCCGAGGCCAAACTTGTCCTGGTTGCTCCCGGGGCTTTTTGCGAGGCTGTCAGGGCAACTCTGGGTTCTAGGTCAACTGATAATGAGACCCCGGGATACTGAGACAAGGTGGCTAGGTCTTTGGTCTGGCTGGCATGTTCAATGGGCACTATCCAGGCAAATGCCAGCTTTGCCAGTGAAGCTACGCTTTGGAAGTACACCATCTGGGTTGACAAGGTACCCGTTACCCGCCCAGTTTGGGAGTCAATAAGTGAAATTTCAACTGGGTACACCCCAGAACAACCACTCGACGGACAGTTCTGTAGGTCTACCCAGGGAATCGTGGACCCCGGGGTAGTGGCCGGGTTAATCTCAAATGAGTAGGTTGGCTCGAGGGTTGACACCGATGACCCAATTACCTGGGTGGTTGGTCTTGACTGTTGACTTCCGGGTATCAGGCTTGTAATTGCAATAGGAGGAAACTCTCGAAGAATACCCGAATCTTTACCTTGAAGTGACGACACAAACCCGTTTCTACTTTCTAGTTTGTCGTATAACGAGAGTTGGAACTCAGTGGTTGGACTAACCATAGTTGACGGAACCGAGACAGTAATGGAGAAGCTCTCATTGTCACTAACCCAGGGGGACTGTTGAACTAGTGTGATCCGACCATCCGGGTTGGAAATGGCCTGGGCAAGATTTGATGCCAAGAGTCCAAATGTCGAGAGCAAGACGGATATTACTACCAAAGATCCCCAGAAGCGTCCTGAGATCATACAAAATTTGCGGGGGCCGAAACTTATGATCTCAAGGGGGGTTATTTCGTCCATAGCTGGAATGTTTGTGGTAATTATAATACCGGCCTGTATTAGATCCTGGTTGCGGCGCAGATATAGCCTATATCGCGTGACCCAAACAGGTAAACAAGGCCAAGTAATCTCGAGACTACAAGGTGTCCCGACGCGCTTTGTTGAGTTGGCTACCGGGACGGCCAGCCTTACCCAGGGCTTTGTCGAAATTGGCCGGAGAATTTACCTTGTGGGTGGAAGTGTCCGGGATATGATAGTTGACAGTTCCAGGCCACCGAGGACCTCGAGTCTTCCTGACGAGTCCCGAGATCCCATCGAGGTAGACGGGTCGATAAGGTCGGTGAGTCCGGACCTAGATTTCACAACAGACGCGACGCCTGAAGAGACCGAAAGGGTTCTCAGGTCACTCAGGATACCAACCTGGGACCAGGGCAAGAAATTTGGAACAATTGGATGCGTATTTGAGGGGATCAAGTGTGAGATCACCACGCACCGGACCGAGAACTATGACCCGGGGTCCCGCAAACCCCACGTGGAGTTCTCTTCCCAGATTCATCAAGATCTGTCTCGACGAGACTTTACAATAAACGCGATTGCTCTTAGTTTGCCCGATCTGGAGATCGTGGATCCCTTTGACGGGATCGGCGATCTCATAGCTAGGCGTCTTCGAACACCAATCCCGGTAAGTGAGTCCTTCAACGACGACCCCTTGCGGATGTTACGAACGGCCAGATTTATAGCCAAGGGCTTTCAGCCAGATCCCGACATAGCCCAGGGAGTGTCACAGCTAAAGGACCGCTTAGAAATAGTGTCTCGTGAACGAGTTCGCGATGAGCTGGACAAGCTCATGATAGAACCCGACCCGAGCCAGGGGCTGTGGTTTATTGTGAACACCGGACTGGCAGAGTACTTCTTGCCTGAACTTCCCGCCCTCGCTCTCGAGCAGGATCCTGTACATCGCCACAAAGACGTCCTGGCCCACACGATTGCGGTAGTCTCTAAAACTAATCCGGATCGAATTCTTAGGCTGGCGGCACTGTTTCATGATGTCGGCAAGCCAGCCACGCGTAAGATTGGTCCGTCAGGACCGTCATTCCACTTCCACGACGTGGTCGGGGCGAAAATGACCATGAGGCGGATGCGAGAGTTACGATACCCCGGACACGATATCGAACAGGTCTCAAAGTTGGTCGAGTTACATCTGAGATTTCACACCTACAAAATGGGATGGACCGACTCGGCGGTTCGGAGATACGTAAGGGATGCCGGGGAGTACCTAGCCAGGCTCAACGAGCTGACTAGGTGTGACTGTACGACCCGAAACCAGTCCAAAGCCAAAGCCCTGGCTGACCGGATGGACAGCCTAGAACGTCGGATCGACGAGTTGAAAGGTCAAGAGGAACTAAGTGCCCTCCGGCCGGATCTTTCCGGGGATGAGGTCATGGAAGTACTTGGCCTCCCGCCGGGTCCGATCATAGGCAAGGCTCTAGGCTTCTTGTTGGAGATCCGAATAAATGAGGGCCCCCTGTCCAAGGAGGAGGCCATTGGACGCCTCATGGCCTGGTGGTCGGACCGAGGAGATCTACAAACTAGCTAGGATCTGAGCAAAACTCGTCGACCTGCCTTTTGGCCTCGTCATCGGTGTACTGGACGGGCGGTGACTTCATAAAGTAAGCCGAGGGTCCTAGAAGTGGTCCCCCGATTCCCCGATCCTTGGCGAGCTTGGCACAGCGAACCGCGTCGATAATAACCCCGGCAGAATTTGGGGAGTCCCATACTTCAAGTTTGAGTTCAAGATTTAGTGGGACGTCTCCAAAGTTTCTACCCTCCATCCTGATGTATGCCCACTTGCGATCCTCCAACCAGGGTACGTGGTCTGACGGGCCAATGTGTACGTCGCCTGGCGAGATGTCCCGGGTGATCTGACTCGTTACCGCCTGGGTCTTTGAAATTTTCTTTGACTCGAGTCGGTCACGTTCAAGCATGTTCATAAAGTCCATATTTCCTCCCACGTTCAACTGGTAGGTACGATCGAGTCTGGTACCTCGATCTTCGAATAACCGGGTTAAAATTCGGTGGACGATCGTCGAACCAACCTGGCTCTTTATGTCGTCCCCGACTATAGGGACGCCAGCCACTTCAAACTTATGGGCCCACTCGGGATCACTTGCAATAAACACCGGGATCGCATTTACGAATCCAACCCCTGAGTCGATGCACGCCTGAGCGTAGTAACGCTGGGCAGCCTCAGATCCGACCGGGAGATAGCTAACTAGCACGTCGGCCCGGGTGTCTCTCAGGACCTGAGCCACGTCTACTGGTTCGGCCGGAGACTCGTCGATAACTTTCTGGTAGTACTTGCCTAGTCCGTCCAGGGTTGGGCCGCGCTGGACGATCACCCCGGCTTCTGGAACATCGCTAAATCGATACGTGTTGTTCTGACTGGAAAAGATGGCCTTGGAAACGTCGATACCAACCTTCTCGCTGTCGACATCAAAGGCTGCCACGAGCTCGATGTCGGATATGTGGTATCCCCCCAAGACCACATTCATTAGTCCAGGGACAACCTCGTCCGGACTGGCACTGGCGTAGTATTCAATTCCTTGAAGCAACGACGACGAACAGTTCCCGATCCCGGCAATGGCTAGTCTCAACTTCTTGATACCTCGCAGATGATTACTGGGCTGTGTGTTCACTTATCCTTCTCCTTTCGGAATCTATTAGTTCGTTTATCCATGAAATGTCGTTTACGGTTTCTGACTGGGTGTGCTCAATAACACACTTGGCATAGAGGTCATCTAGAATCGACCTGGAGCCTGAGAACTTTCCCTTGTTCAACCTGGCTTCCAGGGAGCTTCTCCGTCGCTCTAAGAGCTTGAGTCTCATCTCAGGCTCTAACGCTCCGGCAAAGGCAAGCCGAACCCGAAATGCCAAGTCATCGTCACCGTGGTCAAAGTCGTCGTTCACAAAGCCGCTAAAGGTACCACGACCAGCCTCGGTTAACGTATAAACCTTTTTCCCCCGGGATCTAGTCTCATCTGCTCCACCGGTTACCCTCAGTCCAACTGCTATTGCCCGCTCTCCGCCTAGTGATCCCGTAAAAGGGGCCTGCCTGAGTTGGCCACGAGGCCTTCCCTGGGTTACTTCAACTAGTCCCAGCCGTTCGAGCCGGGCTAGTGCGGGATACATTGAGCCAAAGGAGATTGAAGTAAATAGTCCCAATTCGTCTACGATCTGGCGCTTTATCTCGTACCCGTGCAGGTCCCGGTTTCTGAGAACCCCCAAAATTGCCATGTCTAGAAAGTGTGATCGTTTCTTCATCGTGCCTACGTGTCTCGCTCCACTCTCGTGGCTGCTATGGATATATCGATATGATATATCGAATTCTTTGAAAACGCAAGCATCAATTTATTACCCGCAATATAAAATACGCACTTGCATAGAGGGAACGAGCAGTTGGTAATTATTAGCATTTGAGGATACATCCTAGGATGGAAAGGTAGGCGCCAAATCATCCGTGGTCTATCATGGTTTTCAATGACCCAACGACGTGATCGATCAGGATCTCCTAAACCCAACGGTCCCGTTATAGGCGACCCGGGCCCGGCATTTGGGATCGGGTCGATAAAGGGCAGTAATAGCCAGGTGGACTACCGACTGGCCCGCCGGGCTCTAATTAGCGAGTATCGCCGGGGGCGCATTTCGATCAACGACATCTGCGACGGGCACCCTGAACTTATTCGGGCGGCCCGTAACGTGGGCGAGCCCACCTCGATCGAGTGTCCGGTATGTGCAAAGGTCAACGTGGTGTTGGTCTCGTTCGTGTTTGGTCCCCGTTTGGGTCCCTCGGGTCGGTGCGTTACTAGCCGGGCTGAATTTATGGCGTTACGTGAGCGATCACCGGAACCTCTAACAACATATGTAGTTGAGGCCTGCCCGGAATGTTCCTGGAATCATCTTACTAGAACTTTTGTCTCGACCCCTATAGTTCCTAAGATGGCCCGAGTTCAAAAACGCTTGGGGTAAGTTCCCTTCGTGTGTAACGGCTTTATAGTCGCCTAAGCGAGCGAATTTGGATATGTCAATTGACAGGCTTCACACCAGAGTTCGATCTCATCTAAAACAACGAAGGTCTCCTCGCTATCCCAGGTCTCTGGGGACCAATAAATCCGCTTTACCCGAGCAACAGTGCCACTTCTTGTACCACAGTTCTCGCAAATATCCAGCACGTTAGTTTCAAATATACACCACCTATAAGGTTCCAACTAAGCTTCTTCGAAAGGGACAAGGAGCGATGAACCATGGATACCTCTATAACTGTACCGATAATAAGAGACTGGAAAAAGTCTGACAAGACTCGACGTATCGTAATGGTGACAGCGTACGATTTTAGTGGGGCAAAAATTGTTGACGATGCCGGGGCCGACATAATTCTTGTCGGGGACTCTCTCGGGATGGTCATGCTTGGATACCCTGATACCTTGTCGGTGACTATCGACGACATGGTCCGCCATACCTCGGCGGTGACTCGCGCAAGACCAAAAGCCATGGTTGTCGCTGATCTACCCTGGATGACATATCATTTATCTCAAAAAGATACGATACAAAATGCGGCCGCACTCATTAGAGCAGGGGCCTCGGCGGTAAAGCTCGAAGGCGGGGTAAAGAGAGGGGAAATGATCGACGCCCTTATCGACAGTGAAATTCCAGTCATGGGTCACTTGGGCCTTACGCCACAGTCGGTAAATATAACCGGGGGCTACAAGGTTCAAGCCCGCGAGACCTCAGCGGCCCAGTCCTTGGTGAGTGACGCAAAATTCCTTGACGACCACGGGTGCTTCGCGGTTGTACTTGAGGCCATCCCTCTAGGGCTGGCGAGACAAGTCACCGCCGAGCTATCTGTTCCGACAATTGGAATTGGGGCAGGACCTCAATGTGATGGCCAGGTCTTGGTCTATCACGACCTGCTCGGACTTATCCCCGGCAATCAGCCAAGATTCGTCAGGCAGTATGGAAACCTATACGACCAGGCCACCAAGGCAATAGAAACCTTTATATCTGACGTGCACGAAGGGCGATTTCCTGGCCTTGACGAGAGTTACGGTTCGAGTTAGGCCCACGCTGTAAATGAACCGACATGGTGGACTTATGCTTGTCGACCAGCCCCAGTGTCGTACCCTCGCGCAATAGTTGCTCTCGATATGAAATTATCGCCAGTTTCGAGGTACGATGATCACGAAATTATTAACCCTGCCCTAAATTTAGGGCTCTTGGAGAGTTTTCTCCAGATCCGAAGGGAGTTATACCGCTATGCGGTCATATGAAATTGTGATTATTTTCGACGCTGGCCTTGATGAGAGTAACATCGGCGAGATCTTGGAAAACGTCTCAGAGCAGATCAGATCCAAGGGTGGAAAGCCCGGCAAGTCTGAGCACTGGGGTAAGCGTCGATTTACCTACGAGATATCCGGAAAGTTTGAAGGATATTACGTGGTTCTCGAAGTATCCTCCTCGCCGGAGGCCGTTAGCGAGGCCAGCCGATCACTTTCTCTCATCGATGAAGTTATCCGCCACAAGGTAATTCGGATTCCTGACGAGGTAGCTGGAAGACAGTACAAACCTGTCTTGGGGTCAACTCAAGGAATCTCAGAGAACCCTGCTGTGGCGCTGAACCAATAATTTGGAATCACGTAATTGAAAGAGAGATAAGTAAATGTCAAACGGAAACACCGTAACGCTAATTGGAAATATAACCAGGGAACCTGAGTTACGATTTACGCCGTCCGGTCAAGCAACTTCGACGTTCGGACTCGCCGTAAATCGGAGATGGCAGAATCGCCAGACTCAGGAGTGGGAGGAGGCCACGTCGTTTTTTGATGTCGTGTGCTGGAGAGAGCTGGCCGAAAACAGTGCCGAGAGCCTTGAGAAAGGTAGTCGGATAATTGTTACTGGCCGAATCGAGCAGCGTTCCTGGGAGACACCTGATGGCGAGCGTCGATCAAAGGTCGAGATCATTGCTGACGAACTTGGTCCGAGCTTGCGTTGGGCTACGGCTCAGGTTTCGAAAAATGAACGTCGCTCCGGCGGATATGACGGGCTTGGGGGAGGTTCCCCCCAAGCCGCCGATGATTACGTACCAACACCTGTAGGTGGAGAGGAACCCTTTTAGGAGGAAGTATGGGAAGAAATAATTCACGAGAAAAGCCAGTCAAGAGGGTCATTAAAGACACCGGTAAGAAGATAAAGAAAAAGCCTTGCTCGTTGTGTGTTGACTCGGTTACTTACATCTCCTATCGCGATCTACCGTTACTAAGAAAGTATGTTAGTGACCGAGGAAAGATTCGTTCGCGAAGAGTTACTGGAAACTGCTCACAACACCAGCGTGATATTGCCACGGTGGTAAAGACCGCCCGGGAATTGGCCCTGTTGCCCTATTTGCAACGAACGGTTTCCGACAAGGTAAATATAAGAAGTACCGATCAAGATGACCAGGAGCTACAAGGCGACTCAAATCCAGAGCCATCAGCTTACGGCCAGTATTCAGCATTTGAGGAAGGCGATCTTGAAATCAGTGATGGGGAAGTTAGTACAGATGAAAACCTGGTTGAGCAAGAAGTAATATCACAGGTGGCTCCGGGTGATTCTGGCGAAGAACAAGATCAGCAAGAAAGTCCCGATTCCACCCCGGAAACAGGACAGACGGTTGCCGAATCGGTGACTGGCTAGAGAGGATTTTTGAGCGTGAAAGTTGTAATGAGATCCGACATTGACGGGGTCGGGAAGAAGGGCGACATAGTCGAGGTATCCAAAGGGTATGCCCGAAACTTCCTAATTCCCGCTGGAAAGGCCTTGGTAGCAAGCGACGGCGTCGTTGCTCAGGCCCAAGCCATGAAGCGGTCGAGAGAGCTTAAAGATACTAAGAATCTTGAGTCGGCCCAGACACTGGCTGAAGCTCTTGGTGGCATCGTGCTAGTAATACCAGCGAAAACCGGTTCCAGTGGAAAGTTGTTTGGGTCGGTGGGTAGCCAGGATATCGCCGAGGCAATATTTGAAAAGCTCGGTGCGACAATTGACAAGAAAAACGTCCTTCTCGACGAACCCATTCGTAGTGTGGGTTCACATGAGGTATCTATTCGCCTTCATAGCCAAATTCGCGTGACTGTGACCGTGGAGGTTGAGGCGCAGCAATAGCTGACTAGAGGTGTTCTAGTAGGCTTGAAATAGATCGTTCCCCCAAGCTCTTGTGGTGCCGCCTTTAGGCCAGACCAAGGTCAGGAAATGAGTACCCGTGTTCAACACTTCCCAGGTCACTGGCATGGGCGCGCCTAGATGTCGTACCCCGGTGAGAAACTGGGTCTATTGTGCACTACTTATCCAGACACTTTGGTGACTTGGTAACAGGAAATCCAGGGTATTTCCCACATTCATTCACAGGTTTCAAACAGATCAAGGGGTGATAATAGACTCAATGGTTCGATCACTTGATGAGATGAGGCTTATTTCAAAGCCAAAGGGGAATGCTGGGAGAGTCCCACCGAGCAACATCGAGGCCGAAGAATCTCTGATCGGGGCCATGCTACTCACCCAAGAGGCGATTGGAACTGCTCTCGAAATATGCAGTTCGGCCGATTTTTATTCCCCACGCCTCGCCAGAATATTTGAAGCCATCCTGTCTCTAGACGAACGTGGTGCCCCGGCCGACTCGGTTACGGTAGCAGATGAATTGAATCGACGCGGAATGCTCGATGAAATCGGTGGACCGGCAACCCTTTCTTCGCTCGTCTCAACAACGCCAGCCATGGCAAACGTGGAACGCTATGCGCGTATTGTTGAAGAACACTCTTTGCTTCGTAAGCTCATTTTTGCTGCCAATAAGATCTCAGATATTGGGTACTCGGTTCCTGAGGATGTAGATCGTGCTCTAGACGAGGCCGAGGCACTCGTGTTCGCTATTGCCGAGAGACACTCAACTGATACGATTAAATCGATCCAACGTCTTCTGGATGAATCGATGGGACGGCTGGAAAACATTATCCAGTCTCATCAGCAAATAACCGGGGTAC
This sequence comes from Acidimicrobiales bacterium, assembly GCA_027452005.1. Taxonomy (GTDB): domain Bacteria; phylum Actinomycetota; class Acidimicrobiia; order Acidimicrobiales; family JAKAVM01; genus JAKAVM01. The sequence goes on along the minus strand of DAIDHF010000020.1, from coordinate 16,044 downwards.
CAACCGGGTACTCGGACCTGGACAGGATCTTGTTGGGACTTCAACCTTCCAGCTTGGTAATCGTGGGTGCGCGGCCAGCAATGGGTAAGACGAGCTTCGCCCTGGGTATGTTGGCAAACGCAGCAAAGGCGGGTACGGCGTCGCTGTTTTTCTCCCTCGAGATGAGCCACCACGAGTTGACCCAGAGAATACTCTCCTCAGAGTCGCGGGTCGATTCCTCAAACATGAGGACGGGACGAATCACCCCGGCCGACATGGCAAACCTACACCGAGCCATCGGAAGGCTTTCTAGTGTGCCCATGTTTATCGACGACAACCCGAACCTTACCGTCAACGACATCCGGGCTAAAGCCCGACGGCTGAAGGCTTCAAGCAACATTGGACTAGTCATCATTGACTACCTCCAACTCATGTCGGGTAGGAGGGGAGCTGAAAATAGGCAGGTTGAAATATCCGAGATTAGCCGCGGTCTAAAGATTCTTGCCCGAGAGCTTCAAATCCCAGTCGTGGCTCTTTCACAGCTGTCTAGGAACCTGGAGATGAGACAGGATAAACGTCCAGTGCTTGCAGACTTACGAGAGAGCGGATCATTAGAGCAAGACGCTGATGTCGTCTTATTTATTTATCGAGATGAAATATATAATCCAGATACTTCCGATGCGGGAACCGCGGAGATTCATATCTCAAAACATCGAAACGGTCCTACGGGCAAGGTGACACTATCGTTCTTGCCCACTAGCACGTCATTCGTCAATACCGCCCCAGAGTAGTCCAACTGTTTTCTTGAATGAAATTAGGAGGAATTGACCTGAATCTCCTAAACTGTATGGTCTAATGCAAGCAACCGCGGAAATACTTGAAAATAACCGAGCCAAACTATCTATCAAGGTTGATGCCCAAGACTTTGGTAGCTCAATTGACCAGGCGATAGAGCAAGCGGCCAAGACGGTTAGAATCCCCGGGTTTCGTCCGGGTAGGGTCCCCAAACAACTAGTCGAAGCCCGGATAGGTCGAGCGGCAATCAGGGAGGAAGTAATCAGGGAGAGCCTACCCGAATTTATACGTGATGCCGTGATTCAGACGGGAGTTGACGCAATTGCTACCCAAACCGTTGACGTAATCTCTCCCGACGATGCCCCAAATTTTGAGGTCGACGTTGTCGTAGAGACTAGACCGAGAGTTTCTATTGCCGGATACCAAGGGCTATCGGTGAAAATTGAGTCTCCAATTCCTACCCAAGAAGAGATCGATCGCGAGATTGACAAACTTCGTAATCAGTTCGCAAAGCTAAGCCAGGTGGACAGACCGTCAAAAGTTGGTGACAGCGTGACCATGAACATAAAAGCATCAAGGAACGACGAGGTCTTAGAGAATTACTGTATCGACGACTATGTATCTGAAGTTGGCTCAAAGATGTTGTTTGAGCAACTAGATGACCTAATGGTTGGCGTGAAACCTGGAGATATTGTAAAAGTCAACTCGACAGTTCCCGGAGAAGAACAAGAGGTCACTTTCGAGGTACTCGTCAAGCAGGTCGACGAGAAGATCCTTCCCGATCCAACCGATGAATGGGTGGCCAGCGCGTCTGAGTTCGATAAGTTTGAAGACCTAAAAAGCGACATCTTTGAAAAACTTTCCAAGGCAAAAGCTGACTTTGCCATTGAGGAGTTCCGACGGGGTGCGGCCCAGGCACTGTGTGAGTTGGTAACCGACGAGATTCCCAAGTCCCTTATCAGCCAGGAGATCCAGACAAGGCTTCACGATTTTCAACACCGCCTAGACGCGCAGAAGATTCCCTTGGGATTGTACCTGCAGGCTACTGGCCAAAGTGAGGAGTCCTTTATTTCTACGATTACCTCGGTGGCCCACGAGACGGTTCGACTAGATCTAGCACTCCGGGCTTTGAGCCAGGCCGAAGGGATTGAGGTTACTGACGCTGACGTCGACAGCCACCTGGGTAAATTGGCCGAGAGTGCTGGCGAAACCTTAGACGCGGCAAGGGAAAATCTGGAAAAAGGCGGTCTGATGGAGGGATTTCGCTTCGAAATCAAAAAGGCAAAGTCATTAGAGTGGCTTGAAGACAATGTTAGAGTTTTAGATCAAGACGGGAAACCAGTCACCCTGCGAGTTCAACGGGGCGACGATGAGGTCGTCGTGGGGTCCAAGGCCCAGTAGGGGACCCGGGTTCTACCAAGCTCGGTTTTGGGTTTGGCAAATTGGGTGACCTGAAACTGATATAAACTGGACTAACACGTCACGACTGGAAAAGAGCACGAATGGGACAAGCATACGACTATTTGGTACCGACGGTTATTGAGAATACCGCCAGGGGAGAGCGCGCTTACGATCTGTACTCACGCCTCTTGAAGGAGAGGATCGTGTTCCTCGGTACCCCAATAGATGACACGATTGCAAACCTGGTCTGTGCCCAGATGCTTTTTCTTGAGTACGAGGACCCCGATAAGGATATAAGCATCTATATCAACTCCCCGGGTGGCGACATAACGGCCCTGTTTGCAATCTATGACACGATGAAGTTTATAAAGCCGGACAAGTCGACTTTTTGTTTCGGTCAGGCGGCCTCAGCCGCCGCCGTGCTACTTGCAGCCGGAACCAAGGGAAAGCGATTTGCGCTCCCCCACGCCAGGGTGTTGTTGCATCAACCATACGGTGGGGCTGCCGGACAGGCAACTGACATCGAGATCCAGGCGAAGGAGATTCTCCGGATGAGGGATCTACTCAACAACATGCTCTCAGCCGATACCGGGCAGTCTATTGAGAAGATTCAAACCGACACCGACCGGGACTTTGTAATCAGTGCCGACGAAGCCGTGGCTTACGGGATTATAGACGAGGTCATCTCAAGTCGAGACGGGGCCGTCCAGATCGAATCGGCAGCGTAATGGCAAAGTTTGGTGAGGGGAGTGACCTAGTCAAGTGTAGCTTTTGTGGAAAGTCGCAAAAGCAGGTCAAGAAGCTCATTGCCGGACCTGGGGTGTATATCTGCGACGAGTGTATCGAGCTGTGCAACGACATTATTGAAGAGGAACTTGCCGAGGCCACAGATGTTCAATTTGACGAGTTACCCAAGCCCAAAGAGATCTACGAATTCCTGAACGACTTTGTCATAGGCCAAGAGCGCGCCAAGAAAATTCTCTCCGTGGCCGTGTACAACCATTACAAGCGAGTCCGAACTGGTTCCTATCATGAGAGTGATATTGAGCTATCCAAGTCCAACGTCCTCCTGTTGGGTCCAACTGGTTGCGGCAAGACCCTCTTGGCCCAGACCCTGGCCCGAATGCTAAACGTTCCGTTCGCGATCGCCGATGCCACGGCCCTTACCGAGGCCGGTTATGTGGGAGAAGATGTTGAGAACATCTTGCTCAAGTTGATCCAGGCAGCTGACTATGACATCAAGCGTGCCGAGACCGGCATTATATACATTGACGAGATTGACAAGATTGCTCGCAAGAGCGAGAACCCGTCGATTACCAGGGACGTGTCCGGCGAGGGCGTCCAGCAGGCCCTGCTGAAGATCCTGGAAGGTACCACCGCCTCAGTCCCGCCCCAGGGAGGCAGAAAACACCCCCACCAGGAGTTTATTCAGATTGACACGACCAACATTCTTTTTATCTGCGGTGGAGCTTTTGCTGGACTGGATCGGATTGTTGAGAGCCGAATTGGTCGAAAGGGCCTTGGATTTGGGGCCGAAGTTAGGGCAGGCAAGGACTGGGACGAGGGGGAGACGCTGTCTCACGTGTTCCCCGAAGACCTCCTCAAGTTCGGGTTGATTCCCGAGTTTGTGGGACGCCTTCCGGTACTCGGGGCAGTATCAAACTTGGGCAAAGACGCTCTCGTGAGGATCTTGATTGAACCCAAGAACGCTCTTGTAAAGCAGTACAGCCGGGTGTTTGAACTAGACAACATAGAACTTGAAATGACCGACGAAGCCCTAGAGGCAATTGCCGACCTGGCTCTTATCCGTGGTACCGGGGCGCGGGGACTTCGCGCAATACTGGAAGAGATCCTATTGGAGGTCATGTACGACCTGCCGAGCCGGGACGACGTGAGTCGCTGCGTGATCAACAAAGAAGTCGTTCTAGAGCGGGTGAACCCAACCCTAATTCCCATAAAGTCAACCCCAGAGAAGACCGAAAAGCCTCGGCGGGCCGCCTCGTAAAGACCCGCCCTGCCCGAGCTTGACCCAATCTCGACCTCAAACCTTGTTCGCATGGCCGGGGAGGTCTATATCCGGGAAGCCCGACTAGATGAGGCCAGACTACAATCAAGCCCTAGAGTGGCTTGAATCCCATGTAAATCTCGAAAAGCTCGTCTCCACCGAGTATCGAGTACCGACCCTCGACAGAATCACTCAGCTTTGTCACTATTTAGCCGATCCGCACCTCGACTATCCGGTGATCCACGTCACCGGGACCAACGGGAAGGGCTCGGTGGTCAACATGATCAGCGCAGTTCTCATTGCTCACGGGCTCAGGGTTGGAACTTACACAAGTCCAGACCTCACCTCAGTTACCGAGAGAATAGCCTCAAATCTAACCCCGATCTCAACCCAAGAGTTCGCAGAAAATCTGGATATTCTTCGCAATCTTGAACCATTGCTGAACAATATCCCGTCACGATTTGAACTATTGACGGCATTAGCGTTTAAGTGGTTCTCAGATATAGCCGTTGACGTTGCCGTGGTAGAGGTAGGGCTGGGCGGAACCTGGGATGCCACCAATGTCGTCAGTTCGGCCGTATCGGTAATTACAAATATCGACCTAGATCACACAGAGCTGCTGGGTGAAACCAAGCCTGAGATAGCTCAAGAGAAGGCCGGTATCATAAAGCAAGCCTCTACGTGTGTAACAGGCGAGACTGATCCCGAAATCGTGGCAGTTTTCGAGAAAGTTGCCAAAACCAAGAACGCTGTCTTGGCCAGGATCGGTCGAGACTTTGATTATTTTCAAGACCGTCTTGCTGTGGGAGGTCACCTGTTTTCGGCCTCGATTTTTGGTCGGCAATATTCGGACCTCTACATTCCCTTACGCGGTTCCCACCAGGTTCGTAACGCAGTCCTGGCTCTAGCTGGGTGTGATTCATTCTTTATGTCCCCCTCGGAAATTGGAGAGGGTGGTGCTGTCGGCCGCGAAGAGGTGGCTCCGGAAAGGCTTGATCTGGTCAGGGGTGCTCTTGAAGAGGTAACCATACCTGGCCGACTTGAGGTGTTAGGTACTAGGCCCCTGGTAATTGTAGATGGAGCTCATAACCCGGCAGGAATTCGTGTTGCCATGGACGCTTTAGACGAAGAATTTGACCGGCACCTAGATCGGATTGTCGTGATGGGACTCTTGAAAGGGAGGTCCATTGAGGACATGGTCAGGCCGGTCGTGCGTGACGGCCTTGAGTTGCTCGTTGCTTGTAGGGCGCCGTCCCCTAGATCTGTTGACCCAAAGGAGATCGAGCAGATCGCGAGCAAGTTGGGAGCGCAGTGTATCTGTGTGCCTAGCCTAGAAGAGTCAATTCAACTTGCCCTTGGAAAAGCGGGTGAGGACCACCTCGTGTTTATCACCGGGTCCATGTACGTGGTCGGTCTGGCCAGGTCGTTGCTCGGACAAGAGAATCCGGCTACTTTGACGGCCAAAAGGGAAAAGTCTTTATAAAAGTTGCGCTCAGGGGCACTTGCGTGATTCGATGATAGGTCATTGTGAACAGAACCCTTGTAATTGCAAAGCCCGACGCAGTCGAGAGAGGACTAGTTGGGGAGATTATCACCCGAATCGAACGTCGTGGCCTAAAGATTGTTGCGGCCCAGATGAAGGTAATTGATGAGAAGTTGGCCTCAAGGCACTATGAGGAACACGTCTCGAAGCCTTTCTACCCGGACCTGGTGAGCTTTATTGGCCGAAGCCCCTCGGTGGTTATGGTTGTTGAAGGTCCCGACGATACATGGAAGATACTTAGAACCATGATGGGGACGACTAACCCGGTGGACGCATTGCCTGGAACTATTCGTGGTGACTTCGCCTACGAGGTAACCGAGAACCTGATACACGGCTCAGACTCTGGCGAGTCGGCCATCCGTGAGATTGGCATTTTCTTTCCCGATCTCGGGTAAGTCCCACGATATTTCACCACCTCGTTGAGAAGGCTTTGCTAAGAAATTTACTGACGGGTGGAAAAAGAAAGGCAACAGCCAGGACTTTCCTGGTGTCATTAGTCCGTATTGAGAACGCAAGAAATATCGCGTAACCTGGTATTTACGCATTACGCAAGTAATGCAATTGTCCCAACGATAACCAAAAGGCGAACTTCCCAATGAGCGACAGCTTTGTGCACTCTTTCTTAGGCCGTGACATGGCGGTGGACTTGGGCACGGCAAACACCCTCGTGTACGTTCGAGGACGAGGGATCGTGCTAGACGAACCGTCCGTGGTGGCAATAAACGTGGCCGATGGTCGGCCCCTTTCCGTGGGGCGAGAGGCCAAGCGAATGATTGGGAGAACCCCCAGCCACATACAGGCTATTCGTCCTCTCAAAGACGGAGTGATTGCTGACTTTGAAGTCTGCGAGAAGATGATGCGGTACTTTATCCAAAAGGTACACCATCGCAAGTTTTCAAAGCCCCGGATGGTGATCTGCGTTCCATCGGGTATTACCGGGGTAGAACAGAGAGCGGTCCAGGAGGCTGCCGAGTATGCCGGGGCCCGAAAGCCGGCATACATAATTGAAGAGCCCATGGCTGCCGCAATCGGTGCCGGACTCCCTGTCCATGAGCCAACCGGAAACATGGTGGTTGACATTGGTGGAGGTACGACCGAGGTGGCCGTGATATCTCTTGGGGGAGTGGTTACTTCTCAATCCGTCCGAGTTGGAGGGGACGAGCTTGACAACTCGATCATCCAGTTTGTCAAGAAAGAGTACAGCTTGGCGCTGGGAGAACGAACCGCCGAGGAGATAAAGGTAGCCCTCGGTTCAGCCTGTGAGCTTGAAGAGGAACTCCACGCCGAGATTCGGGGACGCGACCTGGTATCGGGTCTGCCAAAGACGATTGTCACGTCCACCGACGAGATAAGAAGGGCCATTGCCGAGCCACTAAATGCAATAGTTGACTCGGTTAAGGTGACCCTGGACAAGACACCACCCGAGTTGGCCGCTGACATCATGGAGCAGGGAATTGTCCTGACCGGCGGAGGGGCCCTGTTACACGGGCTTGACGCACGGTTATCTGCTGAAACCGGAATGCCAGTCTTGATTGCCAAGAATCCCTTACACTCGGTGGTACTCGGTAGCGGTCAGTGCCTGGAAGAGTTTGGGGCCCTAAAGAGCCTTCTGTCCTCAGCCCCACACTAGGGTCTTGCCTGGGCTTTTGATCAAGTAAGACGTGGTTTCATCAAGGAGGCAGAGTAAGCAGCGGTTCATAGTTACCGTGCTGGTCTTGGCCTCGGTCAGTGCAATTACCCTGTACTACCGTGGACACGCCAGGACCGCAGTAAGTGGGGCCAGATCTGTGGCCCTTGACGTAATGGATCCAATCGGGCACCTGGTTGCTGGAATCGTCCACCCCGTCGAGCATTTTATCCAGGGGTCACTTAGCTATGGATCACTCTCGAGAGAAAACGTAAAGCTTGAACAGGAGATAGTAAGCCTAAAGGCCCAACTCGGGGCTGGCGCTCTTACCCAAAATGAGCTAAACCAGTTAAAGGCCCAGGCCAACTTACCCTACGTGGGGGCCACGCCTAGCATCAAGGCCGACGTCGTATTATCCACCCCGTCTAACTTTGAGTCATCAATCGTAATAGACAAGGGAACCAGCTCCGGTGTGGCTGACGGAATGCCCGTGGTATCTGGCAGCGGCCTGGTTGGCCTGGTCGAACAAACGGCTCGCTCGAGTTGCGTCGTGATGCTCATAACCGATCCATCCATGAAGATCGGGGTCCGTTTTTTTGCGGGTAAGGCGCAAGGAGAGCAACAAGGTGTCGTCGACGGGGAAGGACTTGGTAACCTGCTAAGAGCAGAGTATGTATCTCCGGTCGATATTGTACACAAGGGTGAGATAATGTACACGAGTGGACTTGAGGGAGGAATATTTCCACCTGACATTCCGGTTGGCACAATTTCGAGAATTTCCAATGTATCGGGGACCACGACTCCTCATGTTGAGCTTTCTCCCCTGGCAGATCTCACCAACTTGCAGTATGTGACCGTTATTTTATGGGAACCCGGGTCCTAGTGACCTTTTTTTGGAGGACCTAGTTGGTATGTTTTTGCTAATGATCCACCAGTTTCAGTTTCGTTTTCAACGTAGGATTCACCCGGTCCAGGCGGCGCACCCTTGACCTCCAGGCGGCGCACGGTGGCTATAGGGGCACTCGTCCTGGTTGTCCAAGAGGCCTTAGTTCCTCAAGTAAGAATCCTTGGGGTCTTTCCTGACATTATTCCGGCCTTCGTTATCTGCGTGGCAGTCGTCGGTGAAGTCGGACAGGCCACTGTGGTTGGCTTTGTCATGGGGATACTTGAAGACCTGTTTCTGGTCGGGCCCTTTGGGGTGTCGGGGCTTACTTATACCTTGCTCGCATATTTGACCGGGAGAGTTGGTCAGAGTACCGAGTGGAAGGGGTCATCGTCGGCCATAGCAGTCGTGTGTTTTTTTGGAACCGTCCTGTCGGAACTCGGGCACGGGTTGATCCTTGCACTACTGGGTAACTCCACCCTGTCTAGGCCGGGCTCAATATTGGGATATCTCTTAGTTGGACTTATAAACCTCTTGGTAGGTCCGGTAATTGCCAGATACCTTCAAGGTGGTAGAACTCGACCCGCCATGTCGGCGCCTCAAGTGGCCGGTCTGTGAGGTTCACTCAAGTGTTGTGTGTGCACCCGTGAAGAGACCGTCAATATTTAGGGGCTCAAAGAGTCTTGGTAAGGTCTCGGCAAGACAGATCAAGGCACAACACTCTCGCAGACCGTCTCCGGGTCTCTTTGGTGCCCTTAGGGCCTCGTCGACCGAGACTTCTCAAAAGTCCGGCTCAATCTCTGTGAAGGTCCGCAAGACACTAGAAACCGTCCTCGGGCTGTCACTTGGAAGTTCGGGTTCTCGAAAAAAGGCCGGGCCACGGATAGGACTTCGGATAACCGTAATCGGTGTTATAGCCGGGCTCTTGTTCTCGAGCATGCTCGTGAGACTTTGGTATCTTCAGGTGCTCAACGCTCCCCAGTATCAGAGGGCGGCTACCATCAACCAGATCCGGACTTTTGAAATCCCGGCTCCTCGGGGACTTATCTTGGACAGGAACGGGATCGTTCTGGCTGGCAACACGATCTCTGAGCAAGTAACCCTGTCGCGTTCGCAGGCCGCCCAAGATCCGAACGTCGTGACCCGGCTGTCTGCTCTACTTGACGAGCCGGTCTCCCAGATTAACCAGGCCCTACAAAATAACCTGGTCAGCTCCTTGGCCCCGGTCCCGGTGGCCTCGAACGTACCCTCGTCTGTCATTGGATACATTGAAGAGCACGCAAGCCTATTTCCGGGCGTCCAAGCCCAGGCGGTTACCGAGCGGGTATACCCCCTCGGGAACCTAGCCGGTCAGATCCTGGGATATGTTGGCCCGGTTACCGCCAAGGAACTCACCCAACTCAAGTCCAAGGGCTACAAACAGGGCGACCTAATTGGTCAGGCCGGAATCGAGGAGTCGTATGAGGCCGAACTCCGCGGTACCCCCGGGGTTGAGAAGGTAGCGGTTGACTCCCACGGAAACATCGTGCAGAGCTGGATTCAAAAAGAACCAGTCCCCGGGGACAACATCGAACTCTCTATCGACGCAAACCTCCAGAGTTACGCCCAGACCGTTCTGGCCAACCAGATCCAGACACTTCGCACGACCTATGATCCCTATGACAAGAGATACGACCCGGCCCCCGACGGGGCCGTGGTGGTTGAAGACCCCAACAACGGACAGATCTTGGCCATGGCTTCGTATCCATATTACGACCCGACCGTGTGGGTGGGTGGAATTAGTCAGAGTGCCTGGCAGACCCTTCAGTCCACCCCTGGTAATCCACTTCTCAATCACGCGATCCAGGTTGGCTTTACACCCGGGTCGACCTTCAAGTTGATAACCGGAACAGCGGCCCTGAACTCGGGACTTATCACCCCAAATACCTACATTGACGATGCCACGGGCACGTTTACGATCCCCCACTGCACCGGGCTATGTACGTTTCACGACGACGACTCCTCAGCCGGTGGAGAGGTAAATATCGTAAAAGCCATCACGATCTCTGACGACGTTTTCTTCTATACCTTGGGCTATGACTTCTTTGTCCAACAGCCAAAGTATGGCCCTACCCCAATTCAAGACACCGCCTCACGTTATGGATTAGGGGCGCCTACCGGAATTGACCTCCCCGGGGAGACCGCCGGAATTGTCGACTCGCTAGCCTCAAGAAAGTTCTTGCACGACCACTACCCGAGTGCCTTTCCCAACCCTCCCACGTGGTACGCGGGCGACCAGGTCCAGTTGGCATTCGGTCAGGGTCAGACCCTGGTAACCCCCCTCCAGTTGACCAACGCATACGCCACCCTGGCGAACGGGGGAACTCGCTACACCCCTAAGATGGGCGTGAAGATACTAAATCCCTCCACGTGTTTACCTGATTCGAGTTATGCCAACTTGACCAAGACTCAGGTGGCCGGACACGTCTCATACTCCCCGGGGACCTGGCAGGTATTGCTCCAGAGTTTCTCCGACGTCATTCAGTCACCTAACGGAACCGGGTACGGGGCCTTTACGGGATTTCCACTTGGCCAAGTCCCCCTAGCTGGAAAGACCGGAACCGCCCAGACTGGCCACCTATCTCCCAACTCGCTGTTCGTGAGCTTTGGTCCCACGAATGCTCCACGCTACGTCGTGGCCACCGTGATAGACCAGGCCGGCTACGGGGCTGACGGGGCAGCCCCGGTGGTCAGAGATATGTGGAATTATCTGGTAACCAATCCGATTGGAGGGGTGAAACCCGAGGCCTGCTCGCCTAGTTCGACGAATCAGTCCAACCCGCTACCACCTACGAACCCGGCACTTGGGGCACCTACGACCACTAGCACTACTCAGCCACCCACGGGCTAACCTTCGGAGGCTTCCTGGCGGCCTAGCCCGGTGGGGTGCTCTCCTGATATAGTGGAACTTATTCGGATGTGAGAGTGTCTGATTGCACCGGGCATGTTCTAGTGCGTGCGAGACCCAGGTTGCATGTGCAACTTGAGTGTAGAGATCTGGATGGCTCAAATTTGGAATACCAAAGGAGTTTTCTTGACCACCTCACGTCCCAAAAAAATGTACTTAAAGGCAAACGCCATGACTCCAAGATCCGCTAAAAACTCGATTACAAAACAGTCGCCATTACCCTCGATATTGACATTTTGGGTGGGCAGAGCCGTGACCGGGAGTCGGGGCCAACTACATTGCCAGGAACGCACACACGTTGACGATTTCTGGCAGGAAGAGGGATTTGTTAGATGTCTAACCCCGAAACAGACCAGTTTGAATCGGCCGAATCCGGCGGTAAAACCGAAAAAGGCCTTGATCTAGTCGACGAGAGTAGATCAACAGATGGCTCAGACCTGCGTACAACGAGCCAGGTTCGATCAGAAGGAGGCACCCAGGCTAAAGGGGGTCGACCCAAGATAGGAGACACACGGCCAGCTCCGATCCAGGCACCAACCCCCCGGCAAAAGCCTGACGACTCCACAAGACCGAACGGGGCCAGCTCCAGGTCGCGCGGCGGGTCTGGCGGGTCCAAGACCAACAAGCGGGGGCCCAGCACGGGCGCCAAATCACAAGCTCCCGACCGGGCCAGGTCGCCTCAGGACGACACTGTTGGAGTTAGACCGGTTCAATTAGACCTAGACGACCTGCCGGAACAGACCTCAAATGCCAGGGCCTCACGTTCGACACGAAACAAGCGAACCGTGGGTCGGTATGTGATGGTAGTTCACGCCCAGTCCGAGACCATCCAGATTGCAATACTAGAGGGGAGAAGTTTAGTCCGCCACCACGTGGCCAGCCTGGCCGACAGTGACACTCAAATTGACGGCAACATCTATCTGGGACGAGTACAAAATATTCTCCCGGGTATGGAAGCGGCTTTTATCGACATCGGGACCCCCAAAAATGCGGTCCTGTACCAAGGTGACCTAAGTACCGAGACCCCAGTGGGCGAACTAGACGATCTTGACTCCGAAGATCGTGGTCCGAGTGGGTCACGCAGCCGCAAAGATCAAAGAGCCCACAGGTCGAACGTTCGAATTGAAGATGCCCTCAAGCCACGTCAGACACTTGTCTGTCAGGTTACCAAGAACCCCATTGGGGCAAAGGGGGCACGTCTTACTCAACAGGTCTCCTTGCCGGGCCGGTTCGTGGTACTCGTCCCTGGCACCGACGCTTACGGGATCTCTAAGAGGCTCCGCGACGACGAGCGTAAGAGGCTCCGCCAAATACTAGACCGGGTCCGTCCAGCTGGCCACGGACTAATAGTACGAACCGCTGCTGAAGGCGCCACCGAAGAAGAACTCGGTCACGACGTCTCAATGCTCGTGGGCATGTGGGAGAAGATCGCAAAGCTAGCCGGAGGCGCGAGCGAACCGACCTTGCTCTACAAGGAGCCCAATATGGCCTTGAGGCTCATCCGAGAAGAGTTCAACCGGGACTTCCGGGCCATATACATTGACGGCCAAGGTCTCTATGAACAGGTAAGCAATTACGTCTCGTCAATAAGTCCCGAGTTGGCCGACCGAGTTATCTACTACGACTTGGCTGAAGAGACCCTGCCGGTCTTCGAGCGCTTCCACGTGCACGAACAACTTCATCGAGGTCTCGAGCGAAAGGTCTGGCTAGAGTCAGGGGGGTCTCTCGTCATTGACACCGCCGAAGCCTTAACCGTAATCGACGTGAACACCGGAAAGAACGTTGGTACGTCCAATCTAGAAGAGACCGTGTACCGAACTAACATGGAGGCCGCCCGAGAGGTCGCCCGACAGCTTCAACTTAGAGACATCGGTGGAATAATCGTGGTCGACTTTATTGACATGGAGATCAGAGAAAACCGGGACAACGTCATGAAAACCCTCAGGACAGCCCTGGCCCGGGACAAAACCAGAACCCAGGCCTTTGACATGTCTGAGCTCTGCCTGGTCGAGATGACCAGGAAGCGGGTCTCAGAGGGACTCGTCCAGTCCATGTCGCACACCTGCACCTACTGTGGTGGTCGAGGCATAGTCTTCGACGAGATGCTCACTGAAAAGACCGCAAACTAGCTAAAGACGGATCCAAGCGGCGATTTTGCCCAAACTGGCTAAAAAAGTTAGACTTTGTCCATGTACGCAGTCATCGCGACCGGGGGTAAGCAAGAAAAGGTCAAGGTAGGTGACCGGGTTCGGGTCGAGCGACTGGGCCTGGAGATCGGGTCAGAGGTAACCTTTGTCCCAACCCTCCTGGTTGATAGTGGACAGGTTATAACCAGTCCAGACCAGTTGGCTCTAGCTCAGGTTAAAGGTCGAGTATCCGACGAGGTCAAGGGAACCAAGATATCCGGGTTTACCTACAAGTCCAAGTCAAACAACTCCCGACGATGGGGACATCGTCAAAAGTACTCGTTGGTCGAGCTAACCGAGATAGTCAAGTAGCTCACCACACACGCAAAACCTCGAAAGGAACCAGAGATGTCTAAGACTAAAGGTGGCGGTTCAACCCGCAACGGACGTGACTCTAACTCACAACGACTCGGCGTAAAGGTGTTTGACGGGACCCAGGTTAGCGCCGGGTCCATCATTGTTCGTCAACGTGGTACCAAATTTCACCCCGGGCTAAACGTGGGGCGAGGTGGGGACGATACCCTCTTTGCCACCGCCGACGGACAGGTGAAGTTTGGACAGCGCCGAGGACGCAAGCTAGTTGACGTCCTAGTCAGCAATACCTAATATCTCTGACGCAACCCCGAGCTTCTTAGTACCGGGAACTCTCCCGTTGACAATCTTGATGACCCAAGTCGCCGGTCGCCTCGGGACAGTCTGATGGCCGAGTTTGTCGATCGCTCACAGATCCACGTCAAGGCCGGGAACGGGGGAGCCGGTTGTGTCTCAATCCGCAGGGAGGCCCACGTGTCCAACGGAGGTCCCGATGGAGGTGACGGCGGGAACGGCGGGTCAGTCTGGCTTGAAGCCTCGACCTCCCAGTCGACCCTGATTGGTTTTAGAGACCACCCGTTTCGACGCGCCCAGGACGGGGTTCACGGCAAGGGCAAGTCTAAACACGGGGCCAGCGGGGCGGATACCCATGTTTCAGTACCGGTTGGAACCGTTGTTCTTGACCACGACGGGAACGTGTTAGCCGACCTCGCCGAGAACGGGGCCCGATTTCTCGCCGCCCAGGGGGGCCGGGGAGGTAAGGGCAATGCCCGGTTCGTTACCGGATCAGTCAGGGCCCCGGGCTTTGCCGAACAGGGTGAACTTGGTGAGGAGTTCTGGCTGAACCTGGAGCTAAAACTCGTGGCCGACGTGGCACTTGTTGGTCTTCCAAACGCGGGCAAGAGTACCTTGATCTCGACAATCTCCGCTGCCAAGCCCAAGGTGGCCAATTATCCCTTTACGACCCTTATTCCTCACCTTGGGGTGGTTAGAAGTCCTCACGATCTCACGGGGGGCTCAGACTTTGTAGTTGCCGACATTCCCGGTCTAGTCGACGGGGCCAGCCAAGGTCGGGGGCTTGGACTTGAGTTCTTACGGCATGTCGAGAGGGCCAGGGCATTGGTATTCCTATGTGACCTGTCCCCGATGGACTACGAGAACCCTGACAACATCCCGAGAAGACAACTTGAGATACTCCGGGAGGAGTTAGGCAACTTCAAATCAGAACTCTTGGAACTGCCATCTCTTGTGGTCGGATCAAAATGCGATATCTCAAAGTTTGATACCTCACACGATAACTTTGACCTAGAAATTTCCTCCAAGACCACCCAGGGAATCACGGACTTGGTCTCGGCCATGGGGGAGCTCGTGGTCCGGTCTCGAGGTGAGGCCTCAAAGGTTCCAACCGGGGACATCGTAATATATAAGATCAGACCAGACGACATAACGGTGACCAGACTGGACCAGGGTTGCTATAGGGTTTTGGGCAAAGACGCCCTCCGGGCCGTGGCGATAAGTGACCTGTCAGGGCTCGGGGCAAGTCAGTACGTGTCTGGCCAGCTAAAGAAGCTTGGTGTAGAGGCGGCCCTGTTGAAGGCAGGGGCCAGATCTGGAGACACCGTGTTTATCGGAGATTTTTCCTTTGAATTCGAGCCCGATTAACCCGGGCCACGTATTATTTTTATCAGTGCTAGTCGTTGTAAAAATTGGGAGTTCCTCGGTGACGACCGAACTTGGCGAGGTAAACGAGACCGCGATAGCCAAGTTGTGTTCGGAGGTAGCCGAGTTGTACGGGACCGGCTCCCAAGTCGTGGTAGTCACCTCCGGGGCCATTGCGGCCGGGGTTCAGGCGACCGGCCAGCTCAAGTCCAGGCCGAGTGATCTAGAGACTCTCCAGGCAATCGCCTCGGTCGGGCAACCCAAGCTCATGCGGGTCTATGCAAAGTGGCTTGAGCGATACGGGCTATCTCTTGGACAGATACTTTTAGCTCCAAATGACTTCTCCAATAGAAAGCAGTACCTTCAGGCTCGTCAGACCATAAAGCGTCTCTTGGAACTCGGCGTTGTCCCGGTGGTCAACGAGAATGACCCGGTCGCCGACGACGAGATCCGATTTGGCGACAACGATCGCCTTGCCGCCCTGGTCGCCAACATGATAAACGCCGACCGCCTGGTTATCTTGACCGACACGGCCGGACTGTATAGTAAAGACCCCAGGTTCAATAGTGACGCAACCCTCATTGAGGACGTGCAAGTAATTAGTCGAGAGATAGAGCTGATTGCCGGGGATTCCGGGACCACGGTGGGAAGTGGCGGGATGGCCTCAAAGCTGGCCGCGGCCAAGATCGCCACATGGTCGGGAATCG
>DAIDHF010000019.1 GCA_027452005.1 Acidimicrobiales bacterium | reverse complement strand
ATCAGTCTTTCCTCCCAAAGTCCTAGTGCAACCTACCTACTACCAGATCCAACTGGGGTAATAGGAAGTATAAATTACGTCAATGGAAACGAACCCAGGGCAATTGGTTATCAAAGCTATGACCCGTGGGGCAATATCACTTCCTCAACTAACATGACCACACCATTTGGGTATCAGGGATACTACCAAGACCCAAGTGGGCTCTATTACTTAGTCAATCGCTACTACGACCCGGCGACCGGGCAGTTCTTGTCGGTTGATCCTTTCCAAGACATCAATAATCTTTCAGCAGGAGCATTCGGGCAGGACGTTCTGCCATACGCATATGCAGCGGACGACCCTGTCAATGAATCCGACTCCTCAGGCACTAACGCCGAACTCTCATGCGCATTGCCTGATGAGCCCTCATTCGAGTACTGCAAGAATTTGATTCAACAGGGAAACGATATTCTTCAACACGGAGGTAATGAGCAACAAATAAAAGCGCGCTCGATTCGGTGGTGGCAAGAAAACAAGCAGACTGTCCAGAGATGTCTCCAGTTATATAAGGGGCTGCCAAGAGTCCGGAAGCCGCAAAAACGACCGAGCAACTACTATCCGTTACCCTTTCCTTTCCCAGGTGAGCCCCTCGGTCCCGGAGAGTCTCCGTTCGAGCCTCCAATTGAAATTCCTGCTATCTTCTAATGACGCTGGTGAGGAGGGGAATTGTCACTGCCCTTTGGAGAATGGATGACTATGTCGATTGGATTCTGCTAAGGCCAGTCACAGTTCAGTTGTTCAGTTTTCTTCCTAGATGGTGGCAGTGCGAATTGGCCAAGTTGTCTGAGCGATTAGATGAGCGCTGGAAGACGGGAGTATGGAACATTCAGTTGGATCCAAATGTCAATGAGCGATTGATTGTTGGACCAGTTTGTGATGCATGTCGTAAGCGGGCCTCGTCTGTCACGGTGGGACCAATGGGTGAGGGGGGTGATACGGAAGGTCATGAGCAAGGCTTCTTCGACACGCACGAAATCGGACTGTGTAGTTGGTGTGCCCCTGAATTTCGCGATGAGGGGATTGAATCGGAAGCCGACCTTCAGAAGGAACTGGAGCGAGTTCGCGATCGTACGGTTAGTTGGCGTTGGTCTTGATATTGGGTAAAGGGGATAGACGCCATCTCCACCTTGACCAGGGACTTTCCGAATATCGGCCCATCGGCGCAAAGCCCTGACGCCATTTTCGACCTGACGGGCTGACATTGGGCGGCGCCGTTCCGGGCGCCGTAGGCGCCACACGGGGCGACAGCCGCCGCAGGAATCGACACCGGGAGGGTTATCGCAGTCGCCCCTCATCTCCTTCTTACGCCCGCTCACGAAGGGGCCGAAACCGTGCGAACAAGGCAGACTTCTAGTGGCTGGGAACTATCCAAACACTACAAGTGAGCAACTCACCTATAGTAGTTCCAACCAACTTTTGTCTATAAACCTGTCGTCACCTACCGCCAAGCTAGCCAGCCTTACCAACACCTATGACCGGGCAAACCTAATAACTGGCCAAAGTGTTCACTTTAGTGGTCAACCAGCCACCAGCACCTCCTATGGCTACTCATCCCTAAACCAGCTAACCTCAGCAACTTCCAGGTTGAATAACTTGACCAATTCCTATGAAAGTGCTGGCAACCTACTTACCAACGGACCAGAGGTAATCCAAAGCTATAATGGAGCCGGAGAACTAGTTTCTCAGGCTTGGCGAACTAGAACTGAAAGTTACTCTTATGACCAAAATGGGAACAGGACCAAAGAGTTGGGGACTCAAAATGAGACCTTATTCTATAGTGGGGTAGATCAATTGACTACCCTAGAATCAGGATCTTCAACCTACAACTACACCTATAAGGGCAACAATATAAGGTACTCCCAAACCTATAATGGGACAACCACCTACTATGTCTATAACACCCAGTCCTCAGTTCCTCAACTGCTAGAAGATGGGACTAATGACTACATCTATGGACCCTCAGGGGTGCCAATGGAACAGATAAGCCAGTCAAGTGGCGTACCTAGCTATCTCTTCACCGATCAACTGGGATCGGTTGTAATGGAGGCTAACCAATCAGGCAATGTGACGGGGACACAGAACTACGGCCCTTATGGAACAGTGTCTTCCACAACTGGTACGTGGACAACGCCCTTTGGGTATGCTGGGGGATACACCGATCCCACAGGCCTGAGCTATCTGATCAACCGATACTACGATTCGGCGACGGGGCAGTTTGTGAGTGTGGATCCGGATGTCCAGGAAACCAACCAGGCGTACAGCTATGTGAATGGCAATCCGGTTGATAGACTGGACTCAATGGGTTTGGCATCGTTCACGAATGTTGACGGGTTCTGGGTTTATGACAAGGTTTTCGAAGATACTCCAGATGTATTCTCACTCTTGCTAGGTGCGGGAATGCAATATGGGGAAATCCAAAAGTACCGCAGGACCTTCTCAGGGATGTGTTTGAGAACGAAATTGACAAACTTTTGGGCGTGTAAATGGACGGCCCTGTAAATGGAAAAGTCCGACGCTTACAGGTGAAACAGTCTTATCAGAAGATCGCCATGATTCTCTTAGTATGCGGGCTAACTGCATACTCATGTGGAAGCACGAAAACAGTTGCGTCTGGCTCTCCTGCTCTCAATAGCTCGTTTTGCAAGGAAGGTGAGACACTTTCTGCCTTAAGAGACGTTACGGCGCTTTTCCCTTTGCTATCTCAGATGGAACGCAGCGCCCCCAACCAGATGCTTCGGAATGACATCAAGGTAATCGAACAGTTCATTTACTCGAAGAAGGATAAGATAACTATCAGTGGAACGGTTTTGCCGATCAACTCAACGGCGCCACCAAGCTCATCGTCAGCACCTGTTACAATCTCGACGCCGATGACAGTCACTAAGGCGCAACAAGAGTTAGCGGGGTACATGACGGGTGAATGCGACAATCGAAAAGCTGGACAACTGTTATCTGGTGCTTGAAGAAAAGCAGTACATGTTCACAGCCGTTTGACCAGGACTTTCGTGTTCGGGCGACCGGCCGTCGAAGGTGGAAACGGAGCCCGCCAAGACGAGCGAGTTCCGTAGTCAGCCGATAGGCTGATCGGCGTCCCGTCGCTTGCCAGAGAGCGAAAGGAAATACGGGATTCGATCCATACTTCGGGAGCTGGGATGATGTTCGCGCTTATCGTCAGGCACGACCTGCTGGAAGGTCACGAGGAAGCGCTCGACTCGTGGCAAGTGCGACTTTCATCGCGATCCATCAGAATGAACCTGGAACCCTGGTCTATGTCAGCCATTCCCGTTGGGATACACCGGGTGAACACATCTTCTACGAGCAGTATGCCGATGAGGCAGTGTTTAGTGCTCATGAGATGCACGAACACATCAAAATGTCCCTGGAATCGCTCAGGAGCTGGCGGGTCCCCATTTATCGGTCCACCCTCTATGTTGGTATTTCGTCATTCATGATACCATCGCCAGGCATTGATTGGCAGATACCTTGAAGGTCCATGGAGTGGAAGCCAAAAGAAACAACGTATCAACTTTACGTAATAGTTATTGTGGCCAGTATATCGGTATGCGTGGGATACTATAGTTTTCTTTGGCAGTGTGTAAGGATCGATCCGAACGAATTCTAGAGCGGGCTCGAAACGACCTAGTCCATCCAAATAGCCTAGGTAGCAATTTCACCATCAACCAAGATGGAAATATCACCGGGATAACCTTCTCAAAGGGTTCTTCAACAATAGAGTCCCTTTCATATGGGAGAGACCCACTAGGGTTAGTTAGCAACCTAACCCAAAGTGGTAGTTTGCTAGGAAACAGCCCGGTAAAGTACTCCTACTCGCAAGTGAACCGCCTTACAAAGGCAAATTCTCTCCCGTACTCCTATGACCAAAGTGGTAATATGATCTCTATGGGTACCAGTTCTCTTGCCTATAACGCTGGATCAGAACTTCTATCTTTGACCAGCTCACCTAAATCTAGTGGCACTGAGACCTTTGCCTATGACGCAAATGGGAATAGAACTTCAAGCACTTCTTCAAGTGGGCAAACTACCAGTTATACCTACAATGGGGAAAATGAGCTTTCCTCTCTAAATTCAAATGGCACGACAAGTACATACCCCTATGGTGGAGATGGATTTAGGCTTTCTGCAACTTCCAGTGGATCAACCCAGTCTTTTGTCTATGACACCCAGTCCTTTGTTCCTCAACTACTAGAAGATGGGACTAATGACTACATCTATGGACCCTCAGGGGAGCCAATAGAACAGATAAGCCAGTCAAGTGGCGTACCTAGTTATCTCTTCACCGATCAACTGGGGTCGGTTGTAATGGAGGCTAACCAATCAGGCAATATAACCGCCACACAGAGCCATAGCCCTTATGGATCAGTGTCTTCCACAACTGGCACCTGGACGACGCCCTTTGGGTTTGCGGGGGAATCTACAGATGCAAATGGTCTGATTTATTTGATCAACCGATTCTACGACCCGGCGACCGGGCAGTTTATGAGTGTGGACCCGTTAGTGAGATTGACGGGGGCAGCGTATTCGTATGTGGGTGGGGATCCGGTGTATTGGGTGGACCCGGTGGGTCTGCACAAATTCAGAGTAAGCGATTCGCTCTCGTGGCTAGGATGTGTTGGTAACTTTACCGATGCGGTTTGACCTTTCGTAATGAAACACATAAAGGGTATTGTCCAGATTGTTGTTGCCGTTGCAACTGTTGCATCGCTTTTTATTGGCCTCGGGGAACTGGGGGCTTTGGCTATGCAAGAGAGGAATTTGTCACGGGATGGTCCGCAATGGGGTTGTTCGCCAGCGTCGTTGGTGTTACATTAGGACCGTCGCGGAATAGTGCCAAGTACGTTGTCTCCTGATCATCGAGCCTCGGTGTCACTACGCTGTCGCCGGCATCGGAAGTGTCGCGAGAGTTGCGCAGGCTCTGAGGGTGTCGGCAAGTTTGCTCTTCGCCAGTCGGTAGTCCTTGGGAGCCTTGCGACGCTTCAGTTTCGCAATCGCGTGTTCTACGTGGACGCGCCGACGAACGATCTCGCGGTTGAAGTCGTGTTCGGCTTCGACGACTTCGTCGGGAAGTTCCGCTGCCCATCTCCTCTTCGAGGGCATGAAGACGTTGGCAAGGTCGAGGCGCTTTCCGATTCCGAGGTATCCCTTGTCGGCCACAACGGTCACCTGGGAATCGACAAGGGCTCGGGCAGCCCTGGACCTCGCGAGAGCGGTCAAGTCGTGGGTGGCACCGGGAACCGGTCTTTCGATCCAGATGAGCGACCCCCGGTCGCCGGAGATGACCTGGGTGTTCATTGTGTGGTCGTGGCGATGCGGGTTGTAGAGCTTCTTCTGGGCCTTCCAGGCCACTGGTCGGCCTACGGGAACGGCCGTGCCATCGACTATGGCGTCACGTTGATCGGCGGAGAGGGCTTCAAGCTGGGAGAGCAGATTGTCTTCGGTGCGCATCCGCCGGTCCGAGGGCGCCGTGACACCCAGGCGGGACAGAAGAGGAAGCATCTCGGCCACTATACGGTTGGCAGTGTCCTTGCCCACCCCAAAGGCCGCACCCAAACCGCGAAATCCGATGTTGTGGCGAAGGTAGACAAGGGCGAGGAAGAGCCGTCCGCCGAAGGGAACCTCGTAGCGACGGCCCGCTCCGACGTCGCGTACGCGCTTCCTGGAGACCAGCTTGCGGTGACGAGCCCTCTACCACTTCGGGCCGAGCTCGATCACGAGATCAGCGAATTGGGAGGCAGCGACGCTGGTGAGAGCGCGCATCTGGGAACCATCGAGATTGACGGGGCGTCGCGGATTCGGACTCATGGTGACCATTTACCCACATCAATACACCTAATTGGACGACGGTCCTAGTGAGTTGATTATGGCTTCAGACGAACCTATGACGGAGGACCAAAAGCGCATCTTTCGTGAGACATTCGGCGTATCTGCAGATCAATTGAGTGCAAATGGCATCGACCCCGGTGATTATGCCCGTCGGAACGTGATGAAAGCGCTTGAGGAGCATGAGTTTCGTGCTCCTGGCGTTCTTGCCGAGAATGTCCACTATGCCTACCTTCGCGGAAAGTGGGGGATGCGAGGGTATTTCCTGATTTTTTTGGCTTTTGGGTTCATGATGCTCGCAGTAGGTGTCCGTTCGCTGCGGTATGAAGGCCTTTCACTGGCCTTTCTAGACGCATTTGCGGTGTTGTGGGTGTTTGTAAAATTTCTACGAGCTAATCGCGAGTACAAGGAAGCATGTCGTCGCGACGATGTCAAACCTTTGAAGAGTGGTTTAAGACAGAGTTACAGCAAGCTACGCCAACAGGCGTATGACAACGCAGCTGCTGTCCGCACGACACGCTCCGGCGACAGTGGAACGGGCGAAACATCAGATTCGGTCAATCATGCGGTGCATCCAATCCGAGCCAGACCAGCAGCTTGGCACCCCGACCCCACCGGCCGCTTTCCCCAGCGCTACTTCGACGGTACTTCGTGGACTGCATGGGTGATCGATCAAAGTGGTGCGGAGATTCAAGATCCTCAGGGTGCGCCGGACCCTCCTACTTGATATTGGGTAAAGGGGGTAGACACCATTCCCGTCCAGATCAGGAACTTTTCCAAATCGGTTCATCGGACATGGTGTCCGACCCTGCCCTCGTCCTGACGGGCCGACATTGGGCGGCGCCGTTCCGGGTGCCGTAGGCGCCACACGGGGCGGCAACCGCCGCAGGAATCGACACCGGGAGGATTATCGCAGTCGCCCCTCATCTCCTTCTTACGCCCGCTCACGAAGGGGCCGAAACCGTGCGAACAGGACGGACTTCTAGTGGCTGGGAACTATCCTGAGGTTCCCCAGAAAAGGTAGACATTTCTCTATCGCGTAGCTGAAACGTGGAAGGATAGAAATATGTCAAATACTAGAAGAAAGTTTTCAACAGAGTACAAAGTAGAAGCAGCCCACCGGGTTATAGATTCAGGCAGGACAAGCACTGAGGTAGCCCAGGAGCTCTCACTCAATGAAGGCTCCCTGAGAGCTTGGGTTAGAGATGAGAGAAAGAGGATGCAAGCAGTTCAAGGGGGCTCTTTAGAACCTCTAGGTGGGCCTGAGAAAGCTTAACTGTTGAGGCTTCACAACCCTCGCTGTCAGGAAAGCTGAAGCTCTTGGTTATAGAATGCTTATAGAAAATTTAGCCGATTTCGTTGCGTTGTCCACCTGAATCCGCCCAGAGGAGATCAAGCCTCCGGTCGCCGTGCTCACCAGTTCCTCTGAGGTGTTCATTCTGAAGGGCGATTACTAGCTCTCTGTCCGGAAGTTAGTCTTGACAATCGGGACCCGGGCGCCGTGGCGAAATGGTCGGGCCGTTCGATGCTCAGCAACGGCGTCAAGCACCTCAGTTGAGCGGACGCGAGGGGTGAGCCAGCGTTGCAACCACCAGTCAGTGATCTTGGTGACGTCATCCTTCACGTTGCGACGATAGAGGTAGTTAGGTTCGGCCTCGGTACCTAGGAGATAGGGCAAGAGGTTGGATACGAGACTGACCCCGTATACGATCCGTTGGCGACCGTGCTGGAGTAGCACCTCGGATGGCCACCCCAAGAGATCGAGCCCGTCTCTTACCTTGCGCAGCTTCGGGTTCACACCTTCTCCGAAGATCGAATTCACTCGCACTCCATTACGACTCTGCTCCGAAAGCCGCACAAGGGCTGAAACCGTCACGGACGAAAGGTGTGAGGTCCCGAACGAACGGGAGTGGCCGAGCGCACGGAACTCGATGCGACCGTGTCCGCCAAACGTTTCGGCGGGAAAATGAAGGCGGTTGTATTGACTCGAGCCCGACCCGTAAAGCGAGGTCGTACCTATGAACACCAAGTTGTTGCGTCGCAGCACTGGCTGGCCAGCCATGGAAGAGGCGATGACGCTGGCGTAGCCTCGGTAGCGTTCGTGGTAGGAGCGAATCACGGTTGGGCTGACGGCTAACGCCGCGACGAGCTTCCCCCCGAGCAGCGCGTTGTACGGAGCGATGGCGCCGCAGACGGTGAGGTCTGCTATCTCGGTGCCGACGGTCTCGGCTTTGGCTCGCCGCACCACGTCGCCAACGGCGCGCCTTGCTTCCGGGTCTGTAAGAGCCATGGCGAGCCCGGCACGCGTGGGAGGTGACAGGTACGGGAGGAGCGCAGCTCGGCAGCGAAGAAGCTCAGCGAGCGCGAGGCACCGCTTGCTACGAAACAAGTCTGATTCGGCGCGCTCCCGCCATGCTTCTGCATCGGTCGGTTCGATGTGGCGCTTAAACTCCCGTCTTTGCACAAACCGGCGGTGGTCGTCGCGTCTGGTCGATGACTCTTTGCGCAAACGCTCGATGGCTTCTTCGGCTGGGTGGGTCCACAGGGACGGCCAGTACAGCCCGTCCTCGATAAGGTCATCGAGATAAAGGTCATCCAACGCACGGTCAAGTCGGTTGTTCACCCACCGGGCCAATCGAGTCGTCGGATTCTCAGCAAGTACTTCGGTGAACTGGCTGGACTGCCAGCCGATCCAGTCGTCTCGCTCTTTAATCTGGACGATAGAGCTACCTAACGCTGCAATCCCGACAACTGGGTGATAGGGTGCCGCCCGGTCACGGATCAGCAAGAGCATCGTCCGGCCGGGAGTACTCGTGTACTGGTTGGACCACGTGTGTCTGAAGTATCTCCAGATGTCGCCAAGTCGGAGTCCCGTATGCGTGCACCGCTCGGTGGGGTCGACAATCTGGACGTAAGGGTCGATTACCTCGCGAAGGCCCCCCTCAGTTTCCTCCCCTGCCCTTAACCTGTCCAGTGCCTTTCGCAACTCCTCCCCATCACGCATGAGGGAGAAGATGGACACAAACCGGCCTCTGAACTCGCGGGGGCGCTCCATTTCGGCGACGAACCGTTGCACCGAGGGGGTTGACAGCTGCTCATCCCGCTTGAGGAGTTCCTGCTTTCGCACCCGAGCTTTCTCACGTGCAGGATCGGCCGCCTCTTTGGGTGGCCTCACTGACACCATTTGCGCGGCGTCTATTCGGATACCCCATCCCTGGTCAACAAGGTCCGCGAGCACGCTGACGGCCGCTTCAAGAGCCGGAGGCGCATGCAAATTCTGGTCACTCTTTACGCCAGCGTGACGCTTGGTCGACATCAGCCCTTTTGCCACCATCATGAACTTGCGCGCATCGGCACGGCTCAGTCCCTTCGGGATAGGGAGGGATATCCAGGCAACGGTAGTGGTCACTTCAAGCGCTCATAAAAGTGGACAACACGTCCGCCCAATTCTGGCGGAAGGCCCGCGCTCGGGGTCCATCCGCTCTCGACCACGTGAATACCTCAGCCCGCGCGGCCGCCAAGATTGCCAGGGCTACCTGCTTGGCAATGTCTTGGTCGCGCGATGATTCGCTGGTCGCGAGGGGTCCATAAAGGTCTCGATAAAGGGGGTGACGGGAGTTCAGCAGAAGAAGAAGCCGACCACTTCGCGCCACAACCTCGAAGGCAGCAGTGGAGGGAAGATCCGACACGACGATTTGATAAGGCGACATTCCTTTCAAGTGGTCCGCTGCTATAACGATATCTTTGAGTGTCTCAGGCACTAAGTCTCTACGCTGAGGAATGGGCGGTAGCGAAGCATCCGCCCGGCCCGCTTGGCGTTCCGCAGCACCCAACGGCTCCATGGTTCGGAGCATCTCGAAACGCCGGCGGACTCGGCTGTTAAGCGCTCGTCCGATCGGCTCAATGTCTGGGAGCAAGATTTTCAACAGATCAGCAGACGGTAGGATTGCTTGCTTAGAATGGGTGATCCCGAAGTACTCGTCGAGCGTGGGGTCGAAGCTAACTTCGCATCGCCACCAGTCGTCATAGTTCTCGCGCCGTTTGCTTCCCATAAAAAACCACCCTCGGTCTATCTCGCGATCTGCCCGCAGCACCGATACCGACGGAGCGTTGGTTATCCCACGCTCACGCTTTTTTTCGGCCGACAAGGCATGCCACCGTTCGATAGGCAACTCGGCAAAGCGAACCCGTATCTTGCCATCACCTTGTCCGCTGGTAAGACTGTAGACGAGTTCATCACCAAACTGCCGAGCACCGTCGAACCCCGACTCAGGTGCCAAGAACAGTGGATCGCTCACGGGCACAGCCCGTCCGTTGATGATAATTCGTTTTCCGGCAATCAAGAACCGACGGTAGATTCTACCGAACTCTTCGTTTAATTGTCGTACGAGCCACGAGGGGCGCTTGTACTCGATACGATCGCATCGCAACAGACGTATCACGGTTCCCGTTGGCGTCGTAGGTGAGAAGGGCAACTCCGGCGCCACTTCAACTGGCGGAAGAGCCTGATGGGTAAAGGTGGCGATCTCATCGAGGTCGAGGCGACTCCAGAGCACCTGCGGTCCCCTCCACGAATACACTTCAACCCTCCGCGAGCGACTCAGCGCCCCGTTGGGAAGTCCCATTCCATAACGGCCGAGCGACTGCCGATCATCGAAACGCGTCGAGCCCCCGAAAGTCAATGCCTGGCCAAGAGCCGCTGGGTCCATTCCGTCGCCGTCATCGGTGATGGTGAGTTCTAGTGGCCAATCTTTGTCACTTCCCTGAACCACCTCTATTGATACGCGGAGTGCGTTCGCCTCGAATGCATTGTCAATGAACTCCGCTATTGACTGAGCACTACTTCTATAGCCGGTGTCACGAGTTGCAAGGAGGAAATTGACTGGGTCGACGATCGCCGGGGTAGGCATACCCGTCCGGGTAGCAATGGCACCGTAGGCTTTCACCACCTGAGCCTCCCGGTCACGGGCACTGAGGGCGACCGAAGCACGTGGACCAACTATAATCTCTTGATTGGCATGTGTCAAGCTTACTGAATTGCTGGCGAGAATGTTCGGATTTCGCATCGGTTATCTTGAGCAGGAGGCAGCTCACCGAGACTTCCAACTTCTCTGTTGATTTACACTGAATGCAATGTCGGTGAAGCGCTCTGCTATCCAATTTGCGATCGTTTCGACAGTCTGAATTCGTTTGTCAAGGCGTCCTCCGATTGGTTTGTGTTGGGTTGGATGAGATCCGGGCAACAAATAGCCATCACGACTAAGATTTCTTGCATGTGTCCATATATTGACCGCCTTGCCACCTACTTCTACACTCACCATGCTCATACGATCGATATTAGCTTTAGTGTAACGAGAATCACGCCGGGTTATTGAAAGATCAGGATAGGTACTGAATATTGACAAAGGCGTATCAGAAATATCCCAATGGAATCCAGAAAGCTGCCTGGAATCGAGGACATATGACGGCCCTTGAAGCTATTCGCGTGGGTGCCTGGAAACAAGCAATGGTTCCCGCTTCGATGTCGGTCAATGACGAGGGCAAAATCGAAAAAGTAACAAGGGGAGTTTTGGCGGCAATCAAACCTGCTTTAGCTTGGTCACCCCTAGGGGTGGATAACGATTCGTTCTGGACCCAATATCGGACGCTGGTGGCAAACACCATCGGGGCAAAGAATATTCGTTCAGGGCTTTATGCTTTGGACGGAATCGAATATCCTGTTGCTTCAGCAATACTGTGCATTCTCGATCCCGAACGTTGGCCAGTAATCGACAGGCATGCAGTACGCTCGGTCTTTGGATGCCGAGCAGACAAACGAGATCACCCAACGAGTACCTGGTATTGCGCCACCGTTTATTCGTCCTACGCTCGTCATCTCGCGACGATTGGCCACGCCTGCTGGCCCGGCCTATCAATCCACGAATTAGACGTGAAAGCTATGGAACTTGGCAAGAATGGAGGTCCTTACCCTTCGGGATGGAAACAGATTACTATCCCAGTTTGCTGACGGTGCGATATGCTCTACCTCTGGAGGAAAAACTTGGAATGGAAGTAGCGCGCGCTGCCACTTGGGAGAATCGGCCGGATTTAATGAACAAATTGCGTACCCACCGCAGATTACAGAACTGTTCGGCACTATTTGGACGCCGAAGTCGACTTTCTCAAAGTAGAGGTCGTGGGTTCGAGTCCCATCGCCTCCACCATCGCCTCCGCTAGGGCCCCTGGAATAAAATGAGGAGCAGTTTGCAAATGAAAGATGACACTTGGATCGATGTCGACCGCTACATCGAAGATCTCTTCTTGGGCTCGGACCCTGTACTTGAATTTGCTCTGAAAAAGGCCTCCGAGGCGGGACTTCCTTCAATAAACGTGTCACCAACCCAGGGAAAGATGCTCAATTTGCTTGTTCAGATGCAACGTGCTCAGAGTATTTTAGAAATCGGCACCCTGGGCGGTTATAGCACTATCTGGATGGCCCGTGCGCTACCACAAGCAGGTCACCTTATAACCCTTGAGATAAATGAGTTACACGCTCAGGTAGCCCGTGCAAACATTGAAAATGCGGGACTGTCAGATAAGGTAACAGTCACTTTAGGCCCTGCTGCCGAAAGCTTAGAGAAACTAATCTCACAAGGGGCGGGGCCCTTTGACTTCGTGTTTATCGATGCAGACAAGCCGGGCAACCCCGATTACTTCCGGCTAGCAATGAAACTTACTCGTCCCGGGAGCGTAATTGTGGTCGACAATGTCATACGCGATGGCGCGGTCGTTCAGGCTGACGCCACAGACCCTGCAGTTATTGGAACTAGAGAGCTAAACAGATTAGTCGCCGCCGAGACCACGGTGAGCGCCACACAAATTCAGACGGTCGGCTCCAAGGGTTACGACGGCTTCGCTCTGATTGTAGTCCAAGACGGGTAGCATCTCTACCGAGTTACGTTTCAATGCCCAGAAAAGAGAGTGCGTTGGCTGGTGTAATAACCGTCCACTCGGAACCATCTGGATACGCTTTTAGCCACTCTTTGGGAGGACTGACTGGTCGGTCCGTCCATTTGATTTCATATGCAAACAACCTACCTTCTCGCTCTTCGACTAGATCAATCTCATGTTGTTGCCAGGTCCGCCAGAAATATTGATTTGCGTACAGGTTTGTATAGGTGCGCATTTTCAACCTCTCGACGATTATGAAATTCTCCCAGAGCTGACCAACATCATTTCTGATTTCCAGGCTATTGAAATTATTGATAATCGCATTTCTGATGCCGACGTCATAAAAATAGAACTTGGCCTTTCTAGTAACCTCACTTCTGAGATTCCTACTAAATCCTCCTAGGCGAAAAATTACGAATGACTTCTCCAAGAGATTGAGATATCTCGAAACCGTATTCTTGTCCAACCCGAGCGAAGAGCCCAGCTCAGTTAGCGATACCTCGTTCCCGATTTGAAATGCGAGCATCACTAAAAGTTGAAGCATGACGTGGGATCCTTTGACTTGCTGAAACGCCAGGATGTCACGGAGTAAGTATGAATCGACCAACTCCCGCAAATACTCGGACTTCTTTTGATGATTTGAGGCGGTGATTGACTCCGGGTACATTCCGTAAAGTAATAGGCTTGGCAGTAACTCTTGAAAGGCTCTGTGCGGTAGGGGGTGCGACGAGAGCAACTCAACAAGTGCTATGGGGTACAGGTACTTCGTGACCTTTCGCCCCGTTAGGGGCTCTCCGACTTGGCCAGCTAGATCAAATGAAGAGGACCCGCTTATAATCACCGTTATCTCTTGGAAAAGGTCATTTATTAGTTTTAGGGTCTGGCCGATATTGGGTATGTACTGTGCCTCGTCAATCACCAGGGTTGAGGCTGATCCAATATAGGGCCGTATCAGGTGGCTATCTGGAACTCCAAATGCCTGTTGGGTTGTAAGATCATCGCCCAAATAAAAGGCCACCGTAACATCGGTCTTGGCAAGGTAGTGCTTTAGAAGAGTTGTCTTTCCAACCCGTCTCGGGCCGATCACGACCAAAGTCTTTCCTGGCACTGCCTCCTGGCCGATATCTAGAAGCCGTTGGACCCACATATGCCCAGCATACCACCTATTTCACCGAAATATTACTTTTTCAGTGATTTATGCTCACCGAAATATCGAGATTTCAGTGAGTAGTTGGCCTAGCAGCAGACTTTTACCCCTAAAAGCACCTCACCACAACAAACAATATTGCTTCTACCACCTTCTTCTACGGCTCGCCACCTACAACTTGCTCAACCACTCGATTGGGGTAGGGACGGCCCTCACGGGCCTCCCTCGCACAGATCCGAGATGCAGATTTCCCGCACTGGGCTCCTGCCTCAGGATGTGGCAGCAAAGCGCACTCCGGGAAAGAGGGTTTCGACCAAATCACTGGTCAGACTACCAGCACGTTTGTAGCGCAGAATTGTTTCGGCGGCGAGTAAATCAGCAGTCTCCTAGAGCCCGACCTTTCGCTGGGCCCGATCGAAAAGCTTTTGGATTGAATCCTGGACTACTAGTGATGATTCCTTGACGGCTTTGCGAGAGACCTTACCGGTCTTGCCATTTGCGGGCGGGGCAATTGGGGTGCCAACTATAATGTGGACCTTATAGGGTCGTGGCAAGATTTTCCCCTTTTGCATAACCCGTTCACTCCCTCCAATCCCGACCGGGACTATTGGAACCTGGGCCTTTGCCGCTACATACGACGCCCCGTCAAAGACCCGAGCTACGTTAGGTCCGGTCATCCGTTGGCCCTCGGGAAATAGGACACAGGGTTCTCCCTCTTTGAGGATTGACACACACATAGTCAGCGCAGAACGATCGGCACTAGCGCGGTGAACCGGAAATGTTCCAAGGGCTCCTAGTAACCACCCGATGAAGCGTGAACTCCACAGGGTATCTTTTGCCATGAACCGGATCCTCCGACGAGTAAGCAGACCCAAAACGATCCAGTCCACATATGAACGGTGAACCGGGGCAATAATATAGGGACCCGACTCAGGCAGATTTTTCCTTCCCTCCACGCTCACTCTGCAGTAAATTCGACAGATAGTTACCGCAATTGCCCGACAGACCGAGAAGAACACGAGAGAGCCCTTGGTGGGTGGTCTGTATTCAACCTTGGCTCTCTTGCCTTCAAGGGAGGTCAACGTCGATTGAGTGGGCTGGTCGATACTCTCGTCATCTGGTTGGTCTTGGTCTAATTCAATCAACTGTCTCTCCTTGAGATAGGTAATGACCCGTTTCAGGGTGTCTTCTAAGGCCATCTGCGAGGTATCGATAACCACCGAATCGGCTGTCTTTTCAAGAGGCGACGTGCGGCGACCTTGATCTCTCAAGTCGCGAGCACGCAACTCATCCCCGGTTATCTCTTGGTGAGTTCCGAGTTGGTCTGCCCGTCTTTTTGCCCTCACCTCACTTGATGCGTCCAAGAAAACCTTGAGCTGGGCATCTGGCCACACCACAGATCCAATGTCGCGACCTTCAACAACACAGGGTCCATTAGCCTCGATCCACGACCTCTGGCGTGAGACCATCTCCTCCCTAACCCCGGCAACGGTTGCCACGACCGAGGCTGCCTGAGAGACCTGGGGAGTTCGAATCTCACTGGTCACATCAACGCCATCTACACTAACCCGGTCTCCCACTTGAATCTCAAGACCTCGGGCCATCTCGATCAATTTATCGTGGTCGGTCAAGTCCAGGGCTTCTTCGAGGGCCTTGAGGCCAACACACCTGTACATGGCCCCGGTGTCGAGATAAGCCAAAGACAGGCTCGTCGCGGTAAGTTTTGCCAGGGTAGACTTGCCCGAACCCGAGGTTCCGTCTATGGCGATGACGAGGCCGGAAGCGACCTTCATTTCCAGTAGACCAACTTTCTAAGGTGGTCTCGAAAGCTTGGATAACTAGTATTTACCGCCCCAAACCCGGTTACGAAGACCGGACCAGAGGCTACTAGCCCGGCAATCGAGCAGGTCATTGCTATCCTGTGATCTCCGCACGAGTCGACTAGTCCCCCCGATATCTTGCCGCCAGCAACACTAAAGGAGTCCGCTGCGAGTTCTCGAACATCTATCCCGAGCTTTGTAAATTCAGAGGTAATAGTAGCAATTCTGTCGGTCTCTTTTGACCTAAGTGGGCCAACCTTATAAAAGGTGGTCGTCCCCTCTGCCAGGGCTCCCGCCAGTGCCAGTATGGGAACCTCATCTAGGCCGGTAATATCATCACCTGATATGTCTATCCCCGACAATCCCCCGCTGTAGGAGACCTCAATGTTATAGATATCGCCTTGATTGTCGTGACTTGAATCTCGTACCCCTTCAATTGGCCTGCTGGGTCTGGTGAGGCGAATGTTAGCCCCCATCTGGGTTAGGATATCAATGTATCCAATCCGATCTTTGCCACAGTAGACGTTTTCTATTTCGATCTCACTGTCGGGAACAATAGACGCGGCAACAACCCAAAAAGCTGCCTGAGAAGGGTCTGCTGGAATGTTCACGTTGAAGGATCCAACCGGGCCTGGGCTTAGCTCAATAACCCGTCCGGCCCCGGTTTGAGTAGTCTTGATGTCCAGCCCGGCAAGAGCCAGGATATCTTCGGTGTGAGTTCTAGTGGCCACGGTCTCGGTGATAACTGTCTTGGACTTTGCACCCAGTGCGGCCAATAACACGGCAGACTTTACCTGAGCAGAAGGGGTCTTTGGGGTAAAGCTGATTCCTTCGAGTTCGCCTCCTTGAACGACTAACGGGGCAAACTTGCCCCCACTGCGCCCAGATATTTTGGCTCCCATTTTCTCAAGAGGCTCGGCAACTGCGTCCATGGGTCGACTCGACAGGGACTCATCCCCGGTGAGAACTGTCAAAAAAGGAAACCTGGCCACGAGACCAGCTATTAGTCTCATGCCCGTCCCGGAGTTTCCAAGGTCAATCGCCTGGTCGGGCTCTGATAGGTTTTCCGGTCCCCCACTCACAACTACGCAATCTCCATGTCGTTCAATGCGGGCTCCGAGTATTTCTATGGCCCGGGCCGTGTTGATAACGTCTTGACCGCTCGACAGTCCCAAGATCTCACAGGGTTCACCTGAGAGGGCTGCCACGAGTAACGCCCGGTGGGAAATGGACTTGTCGCCCGGAACACGAATCTTTCCCGATAGTCCCCGAGCCGGGTAAGAGACGTAGAGATCTTGTTGAACTCTATTGTCTAGATGGATGGCTTCGTTCATCTTGTCCAGCCTAATTTTCACAATCGGGCAACTGTGAGCTGACCACAAAGTTCCGGTCAACTAGTGCCTGC
This sequence comes from Acidimicrobiales bacterium, assembly GCA_027452005.1. Classification (GTDB taxonomy): domain Bacteria; phylum Actinomycetota; class Acidimicrobiia; order Acidimicrobiales; family JAKAVM01; genus JAKAVM01. The sequence goes on along the minus strand of DAIDHF010000019.1, from coordinate 35,656 downwards.
GAGATGCTCTGAGCCCCTCGTGCGTCGAGTTCGAGGTTTAGCTCACCAGCCCCACCCCCGGGCGCGTGCACAATGGAAATATCCTCAATATTGACCCCCATCTGGGCGAAGAGCGAAGTGATCTCGGCTAAGGCCCCGGGGCGGTCTTGAAGTTGAACTAGCAAGTGAGCAGTTGACGCAGGTGAAGAGGCCTTGGTGGGCAAGAGGTCACGCTTGGCTCGAGCCCGGGCCAGCTCATTGAAGATTGCCTCTCTGTCGCCTTTTACTATGGCCCCCTTGACCGATGACAGTCTCACTACGAACTGGTCGATTTGGTCAACTATGGCCGACTTATTTTCCACGCATATGTCGGGCCAAATTCCCGGATCAGACGAAGAGATCCGGGTCATATCTCTAAAACCCCCAGCGGCCAACATGAGGATCTCTGCAAACTCTTCAGCCTGCTCCCCGGCTTGATTCATGAGGGCCCCCGATAAGAGGTGGGGAAGATGCGACACGGTTGCCACGAGCTGGTCATGGCGACTGGGGGACATCGAGAGGACTTTGGCCCCAAGACTTAGAACTATTGAGTGCAGTCGGGCATAACAGTCGGGACTGGTGGTCTCAACCGGAGTCAGTACCCAGGTCCGCCCGTCAAACATGTTCTGGTCGGCTCCCTGGATCCCAACTTTTTCAGAACCGGCCATGGGATGTCCACCAATAAATCGCTCGTGACCAACTGACTCACAAATGGCCTGTTTCACTCCGGAAACGTCACTTACAACGGCACTAGTTGCGACCTGCAAGACCTCGTTCACAACCTCGACGACCCGTGATGATGGAACACATACAAAACAGACCTGGCACGTTGGATCTGGGCCTAGTGCGTCTACTGCACCTAGCTCTTGGGCTTCTTTGAGGGCCGAGGTTTCGGTGTCGGTCCCCGATACCATCCAGCCCCGGGATCTGAGGGCCTTGCCAATTGATCCCCCGATCAGTCCAACGCCAACAATCCAGGCCCTCTTTTGGTGATCTCCCACCACTAGTCCCGAGGATCGTCGCGCAAGTTGGAGGCCTCGTGAAGATAGACGTGCTGGATCTCACTGGACGTGCTTTCTAACTCGACGTGCATCATGACCCGGATGCACCTGGGCATCGAACCGGCTATGGCTAGCTCCCGGGCACAGAGAAGAGGAACCTCTGGCAGTAACGACTTTCTGGCTACGGTTGCTGGAAAAACTGAAACCAAATCGTCAGTTGCCGTAAAGATGGCTGAGATGACCTGATCCGGATCTAAGTTGTTTCTCTCTAGGATTTGAGAGACCATCTCTTGAACCCGTTCAGAGATTGCCTCGGGCGTGTCGGCCTCCACGACCGTGGCCCCACGTATGGCTCTTATCCGACCTGGCATTTACGTAGTCCTGATTGGCTCTGGACGCGCTCTGCCTAGTGCGCGCCTGGGGGGTTGTCCCAAACTTTGGCCCCCCGAACTAATTGTTGAGAGGTCGTGTATCTCTTCCAGGGTAAGCTCCCGGTAGTCGCCCGGTCGAAGTGTTCTGTCTTGCAAGTTGCCTATTCTAACTCGAATCAGACGGCGCACTGAATACCCGAGAGCCTGGGCCATCCGGCGGATCTGACGGTTCCTGCCCTCGTGAATTGTAATCTTGAGGACCCCCGGAGAGGTCCTGGAAACTTTGGCCGGTAGTGTTATCCCGTCATCGAGTTGGACCCCTCGGCGAAGGTCACTTATGGCCCCCGGGGTTGGGTCCCGATCTAGTTCAACCAGGTACTGCTTTTCTACCCCCTGAGAGGGATGGGCAAGTTGGTTAGCAAACTCACCGTCGTTGGTCACTATTATCAGGCCCTCGGAGTCGTAATCGAGCCTGCCCACACAAAACACCCTGGGGTCTGGTGGGAAGAAATCGAGAACGGTCTTGCGACCATGGGGATCACGAGACGACGAGACTACCTGTCGAGGTTTGTGAAACAGGTAGTACACGAAGGCATCGTCTCCACGTATGGGCACTCCGTCAACCTCGATTAGTACCTGACCACTTATAACCCGACACCCCAGTTGTGCCTGATCTCCATCTACAGTAACCCTCCCTTGGGCGATTAGATCTTCACAGACCCTACGCGAACCAATACCCCGTCTAGCCAGGACCTTTTGAAGTCGCTCACCTTGAGAGGGGACTTCTCGTGGCTCTTTAGTCATCTCCAAGTTCATGTTTGGCTGGCTCTTGACCGTGACCTCTTGCCAAACCCGGAGACGAACCAAAAGTTGCGTCTGCCGGGCGAAGTCCGGCCTCTAGGCGTTCCACGGTCTCTGGCCCAGGCACAAACTCGGCGATCGGGGGCAGATCAGCTATTGAACCTAGCCCGACCTTTTCAAGGAACAGGTCTGTCGTGCCATACAACACGGCTCGTCCGGGACCTGGGTCTCGGCCGATCTCGGCTATGTATCCCCTATTGGTTAGCATGGCCACGGTTGAGTCCACGTTCACTCCACGAATTGACGAGATCTGGGCCCTAGAGAGGGGTTGCTTGTAGGCCACAATAGCCAGGGTCTCCATGGCGGCATTGGTGAGCCTGCCGGTCTGGCCTTCGAGGGCAAAACGCTCGACGAACTCGGCCATGTCTGGGTGGCTCTGGAAGCGGTATCCTCCGGCAATCTTGACAATTTCAAAGCCCGACTCGCAGTTACGATACTCTTCTTGAAGCTCACCACAAAGTTCCTCGATCCGGTCGGCAGAGATCTCTAGCAACTCTGCCAAAAGGTGTGGCTGGAGCGGCTCAATGGCCACCATCAACACCGCCTCAATGGCTCGCTTCTCAATCGAGCGGGTGCCAGTAGCTCCCTTGCCGGCGGTCCAATCTGTCCCAAAGGCCCCCAAAGCATTAGTGTCTTCAGTGTCGACATCTAAGTCGTTTGTGGCTAGGTCGTTGGGGGGAAGGTCTTGTGGTTCGGGGTTTGTGTTATCTAGTTCCAAGTTTAGTTGCGCCTTCCTAACTGTGTGTAGTCCACTATAGCCCGACTCGGGCTCCTAGCCTCACGAAATTGCCAGATCCAAATATCGGCCTCGCCAACTGTCTCTCAAAGGTGTGAATCAACCTTCGTACTCTTCACTTACACTGGCCAGGGCCCGGTCGATAACGTCCTGGGACAGCTCACTGGAGACCTCGATTGTGTCAATGTCGACAAACTCGCCCCAGGCTCCACTCTCGTTCCAGCTGATCACGATGTCCCCAAACTTCTCAGCCTGGTCAACCTCGACAAGGTCCTGCTTGTAAAGCTCTAGGACTGCAAGAAATGCCACGACCCGCTCGATTAGTTCTTCCATGTCAACGGTAAGTTCACGAAACGTAGCTCGTTTTACCCTCCGAAGCCTTTGGGCCATTTCTCTCAAGACCTCGGCCACTGAGATGCGTACTATCGTGACGTGATCTAGTTGAAGCTCCGGTGTTTCTTTGGGAGTAATCACCCGCAACATTGCCCGGTGGATTTTCTGCGGGGTTACCCCGGCCAATAGATCAGGGGTAATGTCAAAGAATCGCTCGTCAATACCGGCAGACCTGGCCAAAGATTTGGCTGCTTGGTCGATCTTTCCCCTAAGCATTGCAGCTACCTCTTTGAATGCAGAGAACTCCAAGAGCCGCGACAAAAGCAGGTCGCGCTCCTCCCACAGGGCGACTTCCTCGTCGAGTTCAACCTCTGGTGATCTTGGAAGTAGCCGTCGACATTTGAGCTGAATAAGGGTGGCGGCAATCAGAGCAAACTCGGTCGCGGTTGCCAGGTCCAGTCTCTCTGACATCTTCTCTAACTCGCCTAAGAACCGGTCGACAATGGTGGCTATTGAGACCTCATATAGATCAACCTCCTCGGAGGTGATCAGGTGTAGTAGAAGATCGAAGGGTCCCTCAAAAACCGGGGTAGTTACCTCATAGGCCACGGCTACTAGCCTAGCCCGTTTCAAATAAAATGAGGTGGAGGCAGAGTCCATTATTACCAGGACTTTTATAACTCTAAGACCACACTTTGGCGGGAGGGTGGTTGTTTGAGCCTCCCAGGTCATCTCTTGAGGTGGGCACCGAAGCTATTGCCCGGCCACCCCGGTTGGGACCGGCTCAATATCATCGCCTGTAAAAGAGAAAAGGCGCGGACGCCTTCGCCCAGTCAGCCAAGAAAACACCACACCTAACCCGAGTAAGACGGCAACTATCTGATCTATTCCAGATCCAATAGCACGAGGTCCGTATACAAAAAACAACCCCAAAAGCGCCCCCATTACTATTGAGGAAAAGATCGCCCCGACCAATAGCCATCGGTGGTCGTGGGGAGCTATAGCTACATCCGGGAGCTTTCGATGGCCGCGGGTTAGAAATACCACAGCCGTGAGAGAGTCCAAAAAGAACTCGGCCAACAAGAAGAATCCGGCCGCCGACAAGACAAGCGCAAAGAACGAACTAAGTGAGGAGACTAGAGTCTCTATCCCAACAACAACCAGTGCGAGGACTAGAACGCTTACCGTTGCAAAGTGAGGAACTCCCCGCCTCGAGGTCTTCCCAAAACGCTTGGGAATGAGATTTTCCCTACCCATTGCGTAAAGGGCCCGGGTGAGGATATAGGTGGTCAGCCACAGTCCCCCGGCCGTTGAGGCCACGATCGGAATAAGAATGGCCCAGTGATTGCCCGGCAGCAGCCGACTTGCCCAAATTGCCAATGGATCACTAGATGAAGCCAATTTCCTCATCGGGGTCTCGGCAAACATGAGCGGGTACAAGATCGCGTAGAAGCCCAGGGCGAGGAGTGCGCCTATTATCCCGCTCTTGCCCGGGTCAGTACGGGGACGGGTGGACTCTTCGGCCGCATAGGAGTCGATCTCCCACCCGTCTAGTACGGTCGCGGCCACGACGGCGACTATGAGCATCCCACCAATAGGGATCTTTCCGAAATGAATCGGCACGTAGGTCCGGTGTAGGCCAACCAGGCCCAGGGTCGCAAAAAGGGCTAGAGACACCATTTCAACGGCGAAAAATATCTTCGTAATCAGGGCTGTCGGCCTGGCTCCAAGGAGAAGCGGGATGGCAGCAAAGACTATCCAGAACAACGAGATTAAGACCAAGACTACTGGTGGGGCGTGGTAATTGGGTGCAACTAGGGCCACCGTGTAACTCGCAGCCGGAATAGCAATCGGAGGGATGGAAAAAAAGTACGCCAAGATCAGTATCCAGGCCTGATAGCGCGACGCCCTCAGGCCAACAATCCGGGCCGACCAGTGATAGGAGGCTCCCGAGTGTGGGAAGTGGCGATTTAGTAGTCGAAATACAAAGGCCGCAACTATAAAGGGCATTGACAAGATTCCAATGGCCGGAAGGGTCCACCACCCGGCGTAAGCGGCCATAACCCCACCCGTGGCGGCCACCGAGAAGATCGGCCCCACGCTAGAGACCGAGAGCGGGAACAGATCTGCAAGTTGGAAAACCTGCGTCAGCCGGCCACGACTATTAGGCTCGGCAACCCGTGGGTAGTCCACGACGTCTTCCACCATGTGCGTACTTCGAACCTCTCTAATACTCCCTTGAGCCCTGTAGGACACAAAACTATACTAATTGCGAGCTGGTTGCAATTAGAAGGAGGATGGTGATTTAGGTCTTTACAGACTCCTAACTAGTAGATAACGCTTCTCTAATAGTGGCCTCCGAGATATAACCCAGCAATGTTTTTCACCTCGACACAGTTACAACTAGCATGAGTCCCCGTGAGTAAAGCCAAAAAGTCAAGGGTGCTATCTGGGGTCCAGCCCACTGGGGATGTCCATCTGGGCAACTACCTGGGAGCTTTTTCGAGCTGGGTCCAAGCCCAGGACACTACCGAGTCTTTGTTTTGCATTGTCGACCTTCACGCTCTTACAGTCGAGATCGATCCCGGGGAACTTAGGTCTAACACAATTGAGATGGCCAAGTACCTCTTGGCCTGCGGTTTAGACCCTGAAAAGTGTGCAATCTTCGTCCAGAGCCAGGTTCCCGAACATACCTATCTGACCTGGTTACTTGAGTGCACGGCCACGATGGGGGAACTCAACCGGATGACCCAATTCAAAGACAAGGGCCGAGGGAACGACTCGGTCAAGGTTGGCCTATTTACCTACCCGGTCCTCATGGCCGCCGACATCTTGGCTTACAACGCCGATCTAGTCCCGGTCGGAGAAGATCAAAAGCAGCACCTAGAGCTGGCCCGCAATATTGCGATCAGGTTCAACTCTCGATACGGGGAAACCTTTGTGGTTCCCGATCCCTTGATCCCAAAGGTGGGAGCCAGGGTGATGGACTTACAGACACCAACCAGCAAGATGTCCAAGAGTACCTCTTCCCCCCAGGGGATCTTGTATCTCTCAGATACGCCAGAACAGATCGACAAGAAAGTGAGACGGGCGGTAACCGACAATGACGCCGAGGTCTTCTATGACCCCCACAACAAACCCGGGGTCTCAAACCTGCTTGAACTTCTCGGTTGCGCAACCGGGGAAAATGTGGACGAACTTGCCACCAAGTACACGAGCTATGGCCCCTTGAAAGCCGACACTGCCGAGGCCCTGACCGAGCTGCTACGACCAGTCCAGGCCAGAATCAAGGAACTATCTGATAACGAGTCTTACGTACTAGAGGTTCTAGAGCGTGGGCGAGTGCGGGCCAGTGAACTCGCGCGAGCCACCGTTGACCGTGCCAGTCAGGCAGTTGGCCTTCTCCCAGCTAAGACAATTCAAGGAATAGGAGGGCATTGATACATGGATGAAACTCAATTCACGCAACGGCCCCGATCTTGGGCTTGGACCGGAGTCTTGACTGGGTTAGTCACGCTTATTTTGGCGGGATGTTCGTCAAGTCCGGTGTCTAGTCCACAACCCAGTTCACCGAACGCGCCAAGTGTTCCTTCAAGTTCGCCACGAGCAATCAACAATGCCAGCCCGGTTACCAATCCCCCCGGAGTAAAGCCAGCCCTGACCGGGCTTATCGACATGGGCATTCAGGCATCCTATGGTGGCGATCAACCATTTCTAACGGTAAATGTCTCGGAGGTAGCCCCTTATGTTGGGGATTTCTCAGGGATAGTAATAAACGAGAACTGGGGTCAACTAGAGCCCTCTCAGGGGGTGTATAACTGGAGCGACCTAGACAGTTCCCTGTCGGCTCTAACCGCCTTCAATGAGGCGCACCCCACAGGTCAGCTATACGCGAAGTTGAGAATCTTTGGGGGCAACGGAGCCCCGGACTGGGCCAAGGCCATTGGAGGGCCTCCTATCTCGGTGACTCTGAAAAACCACCCCAGGACCTATGGTCGTTGGTGGACCCCTGCCTATGAAGCGGCCTGGAGCGACTTCCAACACGCCATGGCCGCTCGTTACGACACCAACCCTCTAATCCGGGCCGTGAGTGTGGGTTCATGTGCCTCCTCTACTGGCGAGCCATTTGTTACCGAGCCCGGCAAGGCCTCAATTAGTGTCCTAGAGGCGGCCGGTTGGACGTCTTCAGCCCAACAGTCATGTCTTCAAAATGCCTTGTCTGACTATTCGGGTTGGAAGACGACTCCGATTGAGTTCGCCTTTAGTCCCTTTGAGGACTTCTCCGGGTATACATTTGAGCCAGATCCAACCTTTATGACCCAGATCATGACAGCCTGCGTGAACTCTCTGGCACGTGGTGGACCCGAGTGCATACCGGGAAATAACGCCCTCTCGGATAACTCTCTGAGTTCTAAGTCGGCCCCCGCTTACCAGGAGATAGACACCCTCTGGAACCAAAAGCCGGCAAGTTTTCAGGCATACTTCCAGACGGTCGGGGCCCCGGTTGACTGCCAGGCAATAGCTCTGGGCATCTCTTATCACGCGACCGCTATCGAACTGTGGCCACCCCAAGGTAGACTACCCGGTTTTTCAGGAGTGCCCGCACAAGACCTGGCCCAGTGGAATCAGGACTTGAAGACCTCTACGGTCCCCACGTGCTAGAGATGTCCACGCAAAACGAGATCGTATCTAGTCGTCTAGAGGTCTAAATACCATCCCGGTACGAGGTTTAGGGAAAAAGTAGGTCGTCTTAGGTGGCATTCTTACTCCCTCGTGGGCGGCCCGTGAAATCTGATCTACCGTAACTGGGCGTATCATGATCACGAGATCTGCAAGGTCCTTTTGGAGATGGCCCATGGCCAGGGCCCAGTTAGCCTCATAGGTGATCTCGTGGTCCCCGAGCCCCTCAAGGGCATTGCGCAAGATGACCGAGTCCAACTCCCCTAGGACCCCTCCCCCGATCTTGCCCGCATCTGCCATGGAGCGATCCCTTGCCAGCCACACCCCGGCCCGGGTCACCAGGGCGATTGCTTGTTTTTCTTCTAGGTACTGAGGAGTAAGTCGAGCCGGGTCAATTTCGCAGGGCTCCAACGCGAAGTGGCCCTCAAGGGCCTTGATTGGGTCGACACCTTGGCCGAGCCCTGACACGACCCTGTGAATGGGCCGAACCAAGAGCTGGTCGGGCACCAGTTCCACGATAAGGCCAAATACGGCCCCACTTCCCCCACCTGGTTGGTTGCCAGAGTTATCCTCCTCGTTGAAGGCTAACGAGGTCTCAAAGCGGTGGTGACCGTCGGCGATTACAACCCGTCCAGACCCGACAATCTCAGAAATCTTGGCAACCCGCTCAGGGGCAACAATCGCCCAGATCCGGTGCTCGGTGCCATCTTCATCTACAGCTACGACCTGTTCACCGTCACGTTCGGGGTCATGTTCAATAGCTTTGGTTAGCCCAGATGCCAAAGACAATCCCCAGATAGGTGACAGGTTGGTCCGGGTCGACCTCAACAAGAACAGCCGGTCACCTTTAGGTTTGGGCATGGTCTCCTCGTGAGGCATGATATCTCCAGTGGCCCTTCCTTTTACTGCCAGCCCACCTAGTACCCCCAAGGTCGATCGCCGATTTCCCGACTCGTCGAGATAGGTCATTGAATACCCATAGAAGCACCTGGACGTGTCTCGGGCCAGCACCCCGGTCTGGATCCAGGAGTCTAGGAGGGACTTGGCCACCTCGTAACGGTCCCCGGGGAGACCTGGCTCTTCCACGGGAAGCTCTATCCGGATTGAGTTGTAGGGACTTTGGCCAATCAGCCTGGCCCGCTCGTCGCCGTCAACCACGTCGTAGGGGGGGGCGATGACCTCGTTCAGGGTCACCTTGTCCAAGTTGTACCTGAGACCTGCAAATTCCAAAAAAGTTGTCATCTGACCACCTTAGCCACAGGTGAAATGATCCCCGCAATTGACCCTGTTCAAATCTGACATTTGATGCTACTATTTCAGATAGAGTACTTTTGGTGGTAAATCCACGACCAAAAGTGGGCATTTCAATACCCGGGGGGTTTTGAAATCTAGTGAAAGCGTAGGGAGCAACCAGCATGGATTTCGACAGGCAGCCATTAGGGACCGGCAAGCTCAATCGTCGCCAACTACTCGGGTCTGGTCTGGCCCTGGGATCTTTTGCCGCCGTGGCGGCGGGTTGCTCGAGCATCTTTGGGGGCAACTCCGGGGGGTCAGGGTCGTCGTCGAGCACGGGAATTGCAAACTCACTTCCCGATCCTTCCAAGGCGCCGGGTACTGACCTGATCCCTCAGGTCGACCACATCGTTATCGTCATGCTTGAAAATCACTCCTTTGACAACATCTTTGGGATGCTCGGGCGCGGTGACGGGTTTACCTTAGACTCATCGGGTCTCCCCACAAATACCAACCCAAATGGATCTGGAGACGATATACGGGCCTTTCACTCTCCCACCCCGTGTAGGGCTTATTCCACTCCAAACCAGAGCTGGAACGACAGTCATATCTCATATTCCAACGGGACCAATCAGGGATTTGTAACGGCCTCGGGAGGGGCTGCTATGGCCTACTATGACTCGACCGACATCCCTTTCACCTACAGCTTAGGGTCCACGTTCCCGATCTCTGACAGGTACTTCTCGTCTACATTGACCCAGACTTTTCCCAATCGTCGCTACATGCTAGCGGCCACCTCGCTAGGAATGGCCAACGACACCCCCGGGACTAACTCGTTTCAGACGTTCTTGTCCTCGGGTTCGGCGGACCTAACCGCTCATCCTCCCAACGGGACCATTATTGACATGCTCAACCAGTACAACATCTCCTGGAAAAACTACAACTTTGGCCTGTCGTCTCTAATCTTGTATCCGTACCTGGTGGCCAACCCGTCCAATTTGCTCAAGATGACTGACTTCTCTAACTTCCTGTCCGATGCCAAGAATGGGACCCTGCCGTCGTTCTCTCTGATTGATCCAAACCTGATCAACTACGTGGGCAACTCCGAGGGTGAGGGAGATGATATCCAGTACGGTGACAACTTCCTGGGCCAGGTAGTAAATGCTGTCATGAGTGGGGCAAATTGGTCTAAGACCTTACTCGTGTACATGTACGACGAGGCCGGAGGCTACTACGATCACGTCCCACCCCCGAGTGCCCCGGCACCCGACGACGTGCCACCCGAGATCGTGTCTCCCCCAGATCAACCCGGGGGCTTTGACCGGTATGGCTTTAGGGTCCCCTGTGGGGTGGTCAGCCCGTACGCAAAACCTGACTACGTGTCCCATGTGGTCTCAGATCATGCCTCACTTTGTCGGCTAATTGAGTCCAAGTGGAACCTGCCAGCAATGACCAAGCGAGATGCGGCTGCCTCAAACCTGCTCGACATGGTCGACTTCTCCTCGTCTCCGGCGTTCTTGACTCCACCTACCTTGGCCGCCCCGGCCAACCCGTCGGCGGCCCAGTATCTGTCGTGCAACCTCAACGACTCCCAGAACCCTCCTGCCTCCGACGTAATCCCGATCTCCTAACGGGCTCTAGCTCGAATCTCAAGAGCCCGTTAGGGCAACACCTGGCGGTAATAGAGCCTTGATAACGCTTTAGAAAGCGCGAGGTGTGACACAATCGTAGGATGCTCTGGATCTTGGACATGGACGGGGTTCTCTGGCTTGGCCAGTCCCCAATTGCCGGCTCGGCTGAGGCGATCGAGATACTTGCGGCAAATGGCCATGAGGTCATCTTCACCACGAACAACTCGTTTATGACCCGAGACGGTTACCTGAACAAGTTGCACTCGTTCTCGATCCGTGCCGAGCCCCATCAGATCTACTCATCGGCCATGGCCGCGGCAAACCTGGTCCGACACGAGAGTCTCGTGGGAGTCTTGGGCGGACCTGGTGTTACCGAGGCCCTCGACAGATTGCACGTCCCCTGGATAAGACTTTCAGATAGCGCCGACCAAGACAATCTTGAAAAGGCTATGGCAGACTCGGCGATCGGGGCCCTGATAGTTGGATACCACGTTGACTTTGGCTACCAGAACCTGTCTCGGGCTATCTCGGTCCTCAACTCTGGGGCTCGACTGGTGGCCACCAACTCTGACCCGACCTACCCGACTCCTTCAGGGCTTGTGGCTGGCACGGGGGCCCTGGTGGCGGCCGTTGCCTACGGAGCCCAAAAAGTGCCCTGTTATGCGGGAAAGCCCGACCAGCCCATGGTGGATCTGGTTTCAGACTTGGTTGCTCGTGCAACCGGAACCATAGTCGTGGGTGACCGCCCGTCCACCGATGGCCTGTTCTCCAAGGCCCTGGGGGCCAGCTTTGCCCTGGTATATTCGGGGGTTACCTCAAAGGACTCTTACCCCGACAACGATTTTGAGATCCGGATAGATCACCATGCTGGCGACCTGCTGGAACTCGTGAGGAGCTTTGAGTTCTAACATCGGCATTTCGGACAGTCCAGCATGCCACCTCAAAAATTTGCCTGCAAACTATTGGAAGCACGAGGGCCGTTTCTGCTAGCATATTCGAATGTCCCGAAATGACTTCCTCAGAAAATACACAGAAGCTGGAATCTCCTTGACCAAGTTATCTCGGTCGAGAGCCCAAGAGTTGGCCAAGGACCTCGTCAGGTCCGGAGAGATCCAGCGCGAACAGGCCCAAAAGTGGGTCGACGAGATCGTGGAGAAAAGTAGAAAGTCAACCGAGGACTTCTTAGACTTAGTGCGGGCCGAGGTTCGCAAGCAGATCTCCCAGATGCGCCTGGTCAGTCTAGACGAGGTTCGCAAGCAGATCTCCCAGATGCGCCTGATTAGCGCTGACGACCTACAAAAGGCGTTCTCTCAGATCCGGATAACCAACCGGGAAGATCTCAAGAAGCTACTCGACAAGTTACCAGCCAGTGCCACCCTGGCAGACCTGGTCTCGTCAACTCCCCTGGGTGCCCGGCTGGGAGTCACCAAGACAGCCAAGAAGCCAGCCGCTAAAAAGTCGTCGAGCTCCACCACTAAAGCCAAGGCCCCCGCAAAGAAGGCCCCCGCAAAGAAGTCTCCGGCTAAAAAATCCGCCCCCGCAAAGAAGACTACCCAAAAGTAACTCCCGGAGCGACGCCGGGTTCTGGTGAAACGTTCCCAGAGAGCCCTTCTAAAACACTGCCTCATTGAACGGGGCCTCATTGACACTCTTGAGAACTCTCTAGAGGCAATCGATTCGGGCCAGGTCGTGGTAAATGGAGCGGTTTCGACTAACCCTAACCGCCAGGTCCGGGCCAACGACGAGGTCGACCTGGTAGGAGATCTAGGCGAGACTGTCTTTGTAAGTCGAGGAGGGGTGAAATTATCCGGTGCCCTAAGCGCTCTATCAATTCGAGTATCCAATAAGATCTGCCTGGATCTCGGGGCATCTACCGGGGGATTCACCGACTGCCTGCTCCAGGCCGGGGCAGGAAGGGTATACGCTGTCGACGTCGGTCGAGCACAGCTCCACGAACGAATAAGCCAAGACCCTCGGGTGGTTGTGGTCGATCAGACCAATGCCAGAAACCTGACCCTAGACGTCCTGGAGATTTCGTCAGTCGACCTGGTCGTGGCAGATCTATCCTTTATCTCCCTGGACCGGGTTGCGGCCAAGATCTGTGGGGAGTTCCTGGGTCCGTCGGGAGAGTTCGTCTTGTTGGTAAAACCCCAATTTGAGGCTCCCAAAGATCAGGTTGACAAGACCCACGGGGTAATTGTAGACCCACGGCTCTGGGAGGGGTGTCTTGAAAAGATAGCCCGTGCCTACATGTCGCAGGGAGGGTACATTATAGATATCGTGCCATCTACCCTAAAAGGTCCCAAGGGAAACCGGGAGTTCTTTATTTACGGAAACCTCCGCTTGCCAGTCAAGGGTGCTCTCGACCCGGAAGTCCTGATCGCCCGGGCCGTGGCTAGAGCCCTTTGCAGACCCGAAGATTTTCTAGCATGAACCCCCTAAAAAACCCGGGGAAGTTTCTTGTCCTGGTAAGGTCGGACTCCCCCGACGCACAGGGCCTAGCCGAGTTCGTGGCCAACTTCCTGAGCGACCTTGGACATGAGGTTCGTGTGGAGGTCCACGGCGACGTCAAGCCGGACGTGGGCAACCCAGCGCGTCACGCGAGCTACGTTGACGATTGTGCGCTTGTGATCAGCATGGGTGGCGATGGAACCATGCTGCGAGCCGTTGAACTCGCCACCATTTCAGAGGTGCCCGTGTTGGGAGTGAACCTGGGGCATCTGGGATACCTGGCCCACATTGAACCTGACGCACTTGAAGAGTCACTCAAGCGCTTTATAGCTGGCGACTATCAGGTTGAGTCTCGCATGACCCTGTCTGTAAGCGTGGCCCAAGACGGTGCCTCATATCAAGAACTATTTCAAGCAGCACTCAATGAGGCGGTAATTGAGCGCTCTTTGGCCGGCCACACTATTGGCTTTGAGGTTTCTATCTCGGGTACTCCTTTTTCTAGCTTTGCGGCAGACGGAATAATCATAGCCACGGCCACCGGGTCAACCGGATACAACATGTCGGCGCGAGGTCCAATACTCTCTCCGGACCTAGAGGCCATTGTGGTAACCCCGATCTCCCCCCACATGCTCTTTGACCGATCCCTGGTCTTGTCCCATGGACAAGACGTGGAGATCTCCATGACCGGGTCCCGTTCTGGTGAACTCGTAGTCGACGGGATCCATTTGGCCAGATTGGTCCCAGGCTCGCGCCTTCGGTGTCGCCCTGGAAAGCTCCCGGCTAAATTAGTGGTCTTTGACGATCCTAACTTTCATCTGATTCTCAAGAACAAGTTTCAGCTCAAAGACAGGTAGGCGGGTCGTGCTTGTAGAGCTGTGCGTTGTAAACCTTGGGGTGATCAAAGAGGCCAGGCTAGAACTCGGCCCGGGAATGAACGTGTTGACCGGGGAGACCGGAGCTGGCAAGACCCTGGTGATTGACGCCATAAAACTCCTCGCCGGAGCCAGAGCTGAGGGGTTCTTGGTTAGGGACCAGGAGCTGGCGGCCCGAGTGGACGGGCGCTTTGACTTGAGCAGTCGACTTGTTGAGGAACTCGGGGAAAGCCTTGAGGCCTTTGTGGACATGACCGAGTCCGGGGATGACCTTGAAGTTGTTGTATCCCGCCAGGTCCCGTCAGTCGGGCGTTCCAAGGCTTGGATCAACGCCCAGATGGCTACCTCGGGCCAGCTCCGAGGACTAGCCCCGGGCTTGTTTGACCTTCAAGGACAGAACGAGCACATGTCCCTGCTCACCACGAAGGGCCAACGAGATAGCCTAGACCGCTTTGGCCAGATCGATCTGTCAAGACTAAACCAGCTGCAAACTAAGATTGCCCAGATCAGGTTAGAGATGGCGGAGTTAGGGGGTGATCCAGACGAGCGACTGCGCGAGATTGATTTTTTGACCTACCAGGTCGACGAACTAGGCCATGCCCAACTAGACAACCCCGGCGAGGAAGAGAAACTTGAGCTCGAAGAAGAAGATCTAGCCATGGCGACCAGACGGAAGGAGGCCGTGGCCAAGGCACTTATGGCCCTGGGAGTTGTGGACTTTGACACTCCGGGCTCGGCCCAGGTGTCGGCGTCTGACTGCGTGTCTAGTGCAATGGTTTTCCTCAGTGGCCACGCACCCTTTGAAGATGCCCAAAATCTTCTCACCAAAGTCAATGACGACTTGGCCGAGATAGGAAGGCTCCTTCGGATAGCCCTAGAGGGCATCCAAGAAGATCCAGAACGCCTTGCCGAGGTCAGAGCAAGAAGACAGTTTCTCTTCGACCTCGCTCGAAAGTACGGGGGGACCCTAGATGATGCGAGGAACTACTACAAGAATTCCCTCGAGCGTCTGGACAGCCTCCGGGGGTACAGTGAACGAGCCAACCGGCTGTCGGCTGAATTAGACCAAGTCACCGACGAATATAGTAAAGAGTGTGCCAGAATCAAACAAGCCCGCCTGAGGTCTGCAAAGACCCTATCCGCGGCTGTTACCAAGGAACTGGCGGACCTATCCTTGCCCGGGGCCCGGATAACAATTGATGTCGGGACCGACGGAGCCGGAGAAGACGTGGTGTTTAATCTGTCAGCTAACCAGGGAGAGCCAGCCCACCCCTTGGCTAAGGTAGCCTCGGGGGGCGAACTGTCTCGGGTGGCCTTGGCTGTATCGTTGTTGACCCGGGTAGGCCCAGAAACGTTGATCTTTGACGAGATCGATGCCGGGGTTGGAGGTCAGGCGGCCATGTCTGTAGGGAGGGCTCTATGTGAGCTTTCTAAGGGTGGCCAGGTGATTGTAGTCACCCACTTGGCCCAGGTCGCCGCATTTGCCGACAGACACTTTCAGGTATTGAAAGAGACAGTTGACTCACGAACGGTTACCAGAGTCGAACTACTCGACGAAGATGCCAGGGTCGCCGAGCTGTCGCGGATGATGTCCGGGCAACCCGACTCCAAGGCAGCTCACTTACATGCCCGAGAGCTGGTTGAGTTGGCCAACACGTATCGAAAATAACCTATTGATTATGACACCTTAGGTGTAACCAATATCATAAGTTCTTAGTCGAGCATTCTTGAAATGAACTGACCTACTCCGTAGTCACGCCTGCAAAAGTGTTTCGCTAAGGTTGTCCTGGCCGCATGATTGTTGGGACGATTTGAGAGCCCCAACTCCCATTTCGAAGTAATTCGACGACCATCCAAAGCGACAGCACCACCCCGATGATGCCAATGATTGCCCCCACTTTGCCAAACCGCGCACCTCGCCATCGATCAGGCGACCTCGTCGCCCTTCGTATCCCGACCAACCCGAGGACGACAGCCACCAGAGAGGGGATGCCAGCCATTGCGAGGATCTGAGCGACTAAAGAGCTCAGCCCCAACATCAGTGACACGATCGCGAGCCAAAACGACACGACACAGAAGGTCTCGATTCTCCGCTTCATTCTAACCTTCGGGACCGACTGGTCGGTCACGCGAGCATTCCGGATTCATCGAGCAAGTCAATAAAGAGGGCCACAACAATGACGGTAACCGCCAGGATCTTCGGGCATCTACTAAACGAGCAAGTCATTCTATTTTCGGCCCCAATCATCCGGTAGCCGCAGCAAGGACACGGAAAACTTCAGCGAGTCCTAAAGCAGATAGCGACGTGACTTTCCGTCGAAAGGACTCCTTTGGAAGTGTATGAATATTGTCGAAGTTGACCACGCAGTCACTCTTCACTACCACCCTGACGCGGTAACGATAAATCGCCGCAATTGACGACTTGAAGGAGGTCCTTGGCACAGGAAAGCCAACGTGTTCCGGAAGCTCCAGAGGCTCGACCACAGGGCCAGCTACTCGCGCTGAGGCCGCTACTTCACCTTGGACCAGTTCGCCCGCTCCGGCGAGTACGAGATGTGGTCCTTGGGCCAGATCTTCTCCAGCCATTTCGGCCCGCTCGTCTCGACTATAGAGGCGCGCTGAGCCATCAAGGGCAAATTCTGCCTGGTCAAGCTAGGACAGGACTCGTTGGGTAAAACTTGTCCTTTCAATTCACCAGGTTACCTCTCAGAGATGATACCCTCGATAGTGTCGCTCTGGTGCCAAATTGGCTAAGCATATTTTTGTAACCGGCGGGGTTGCCAGCTCTCTGGGAAAGGGACTTACCGCATCATCTCTTGGTAGGCTCCTCAAGTCGCGGGGCCTTCGAGTTACCATGTGTAAGTTAGATCCCTACATCAATGTCGACCCGGGTACCATGAACCCCTTCGAGCATGGCGAGGTGTTCGTGACCGAAGACGGCGGGGAGACCGATCTCGATATTGGGCACTACGAGAGATTCATAGACGAGAACCTGGCTAGGCACTCCAACGCGACAACTGGGTCTATCTACTCGTCAGTAATAGCCAAGGAGAGGCGGGGGGACTATCTGGGTAAGACGGTCCAGGTGATCCCCCACGTGACCGACGAGATCAAAGAAAGAATTCTCTGTCAAGATACGGGTAACTTTGACGTCGTTATCACAGAGGTAGGCGGAACCGTGGGAGATATTGAGAGCCTCCCCTTTCTAGAGGCTATCCGCCAGATGCGAAAAGAGGTGGGGCGTGACAATGTGTGCTACGTGCATCTAACACTCGTTCCCCACATCGGCCCCGGGGGAGAACTCAAGACAAAGCCCACCCAGCACTCAGTAACAGAACTTCGAAGTCGAGGAATCCAGCCAGATGTAATCGTGTGTAGAAGTGATCAACCGCTGGGCTCGGACGTGAAACGAAAGATATCCATGCTCTGTGACGTCCCGATTGAGGCCGTTATCTCGGCCCTCGACGCCCCGTCCATTTACCAGATTCCCCTGGCCTTACACGCCGAGAAGATGGACGACTACATCTGTGACCTGCTCGGGTTTGTGGGCTACGACCCAGACCTGTCTGCCTGGGAGGGCCTGGTCGACAGGGCCCTTTCCGCGACCCGGTCGGTTAGGATTGGGATAATTGGCAAGTACGTCAATTTGGCCGATGCATACATGTCAGTTGTCGAGTCCCTAAAGCACGCCGGGATCCACCATCACTGCAACATCGACATAGACTGGATCCAGGCCGAAGATCTTGAGAATAATTTCAATCCAGATCGCCTCAAGACTCTCGATGGAATTGTGATTCCAGGTGGATTCGGGCATCGGGGAATCGAGGGGAAAATTGCTGCCGCCAGGTTAGCCAGAGAGGAACTTATCCCGTGCTTGGGACTTTGTCTGGGACTCCAGACCATGTTTATCGAATATGCGAGGTCAGTTGCGGGCCTTTCTTTGGCTCACTCAAGTGAGTTCGATGACAATACCCCGGACCCGGTTATATATCTCATGCCAACCCAACACGAGGTAACCGAAAAGGGAGGCACGATGCGACTTGGCTCATACAAGGCCAACCTGCTTGTCAACTCACAGGTTGCCCGGGCATATGGTGACACGGTGGTATCTGAACGTCATCGTCACCGCTACGAGGTAAACCCGGGCTATCGGTCGCTCTTAGAGAGCCACGGGTTGGTCTGTTCGGGGCTTTCACCCGATGAAAAGCTGGTGGAATTTATAGAACTTCCTGGCCATCCGTTCTGGGTTGCCACTCAGGCTCATCCCGAGTTCAAGTCCCGACCCGACAATCCCCATCCATTGTTTGTTGCCTTCATCGAGGCCTCGATGTCGAGATTTGAGGGAAGACTCCCCCACATAATTGACCCAGAGGGCCTTGAGGCCTCGCATTGTGCACCTGGGGCAGTAGAGGTTGCAATGGATGTTGAGTCTCAACCAGAGTCTTGACTGATCCGGCCGAGTTATCTCGTCCGGTTTCGCCATATTGCGAAGAGTATCTAACCTTCTTGGCCATCGAGAAATCAAGGGCCACAAATACCACCGAGTCCTACCGTCGAGACCTATATTTCTTCGAGGAGTTTCTTTCACAAAGAGGCTCTGAAGTCATCACGGTAACCGGTGATCTAATCTATGACTACGTAAAGTTTCTTCAAGTCTCAGGAAACTCAAGGGCCACCGTTGCCCGAGCCATGTCGGTTATACGGGGCCTGTATGCATATATTACCGATGAGGAAGTAATCTCGAAGAACCCGACCCTAGAGGTGAGCTATCCGTCAGCAATACTTGGTCTTCCCAAGGCGCTCTCCGAAGGTGAGGTGTCAGCAATTATTGAGGCTGCCAGTGGCCAGGGACCCTTACAAATAAGAGACCGAGCAATTTTAGAGGTCTTATACGGGTGTGGCCTGAGAATCTCAGAACTAGTCTCTTTGTCGTTACTAGACGTGGTCGAGATGGAAAGCGACTCTGGTATCTACCTGCTAAAGGTATTTGGCAAGGGATCCAAAGAACGGGTGGTCCCAATGGGTAGCTTTGCCTACAGGGCCCTGGCCAGGTGGCTATCTATTGAAGGCCGACCTAAGTTAGTTCCGGAAAAGTGGAAGCGGCGCGGAGATGCCGAGGCCCTTTTTTTGAACGCCCGAGGAGGAAGGCTAACTCGCCAAGGTGCCTGGTTGGTGGTCAAGACTTACGGTGACAAGCTGGGACTGGCTGATAAACTAAGCCCCCACGTGCTACGCCACTCGTGTGCCACCCACATGCTCGACCACGGGGCTGACATTCGATCTGTTCAGGAGTTTCTGGGGCATGCCTCTATAACAACTACCCAGATTTACACCAAAGTCTCAACAGCCCGGCTACGTGAAATTTATGACCAGGCCCACCCAAGAAGTCGAGAGATCTAAGGGTTAATCTGACCGATATAGCCCGAGGTACAGGGACGGCCCCGATGGGAGTCGTGAAATGACAGACGTGCAAAAATACAGTCACGACCCACAACCCCAAGTCTTGGCAAGAAGTGGCTAATTGGACTTCCTCGGAGAAAGTCCAACCGTTAATCCGTTTTACCAGGTATTTTAGAAACTGACAATCACCAGTGTCCCATGAGGAACCGTGTTGTCGAGAGTAGGTTTCAGCTGGGTTACAAAATTTCATCCAGGCCAGCACAATTGAGCTTTGCCAGGTAGCATTGTGATATGTCTTCTGACACTCCAACCGAAGAGATCACAACAGACTTTCGCTCCCTCCTAGAAGAGGAAAAAGGTCAGCTCCTTGGCAAGCTCGACGAGATCGGTTTCAACTCTAACGGGACTGTTGCTAAGGATGGTTTGAGTTACGATCACAACTTTGCCGATTCCAGCCAGGTCACCGCTGAGCGCGGAGAGGCAGAAGCCCTGGCCTCAAAACTTAGCGAGACCCTAGACGAGGTCGAACACGCCCTTGAGAAACTCGCCACCGGCACTTACGGAATATGCGAGACCTGTGGGAGTACTATAAATCCTGCCAGACTCGAAGCCATGCCCATGGCCCGTCACTGTATCGACTGCGCGTCAAAGACTAACTAGTTCCCATCAAGTCTAAGCTCACCCCAATACAGACCCTGGTATTGGTCGCGGTTGTTGCCCTGGTCGTCTACTCGTTGGTCTCCCGCCACACAATACACCTCTATCAAATCCTGGCCTTAGTTGTCCTGATTCCGTCAATAATTATTCACGAGATCTCCCACGGTCTTTTGGCCAATTTCTTTGGGGATGACACGGCTAAGCGAGCTGGGAGACTCACGTTGAACCCGATAAAGCATATCGACCCCATTGGAACTGTAGTCTTGCCAATAGTCCTAACTCTATCTGGATTTGGATTCTTTGGCTGGGCAAGACCCGTCCCGGTCAACGTCTCTAAACTTCGAAATCCGAGAAATCAGTCGCCCCTAGTGGGACTTGTGGGTCCGGCTACCAATATCATCCTCGCCCTGTGTTTGGCACTTATATTCCGGCTATTGGCCCCGCCAGATCTCGTAGTCGCCCTCAAGGCCGTTGACGGCCATGGCCTACCCAGCTCGATCTTGCTAGAGACTATCTACTTGGCCGGAATTGTCAACATAGCCCTGGCCGTGTTCAATTTAATTCCGATACCTCCTCTTGATGGTTCGGCCCTCATAGAGAGACTCCTACCCGCCCATCTCCTGCCAGGATACTTTCGGATCCGATCATTTCTCATGATAGCCGTGTTGATTTTGGTAGTTGCCCGGACTCCCTTTATAGGTGATCTGATCGGGTGGGGTGAGTCACTTTGGGTGAAACTCCTCTAATACCTCGACCCGCAACTTGAATCGCCAAATTGATTTGACCGTGGCAATAGGTAGGTTATCAGTTAGGTCTTAGTGGACTTCCCAGGTTGCCCCGGCTGACCTGAGAAGTGAGTTAAGGTCACCGGGACCCTTCGAGTCGAGAGCCCTTTGTATCTGGTCTGCCATCTGATCGCCGTATTCTGGATGAACTACGTCTCGAAACACCCCGATTGGGGTCGGCGAATGCGGACCGCTTGCAAGGCGAGAAAGTGCAAAGGCAAGAGCCGGATTTGGGTTGTGCTCGTCGTGAACAATAATCTCCGAATCTTCAACCTCTTGTGCCAAAGCAATTTTCACTCCCCCGTTCCCGTCTGAGACAACTACAAACTGGCCGTCGGCCCCGAAGCGGATCTGCTTGCCGTGCTCTAGGGTAATCAACATGTCAGAGCGGACATCCTTCGACAAGATCTCCTCAAAGGCTCCGTCGTTGAAGACGTTGCAGTTCTGGTAAACCTCGACAAAGGAGGCCCCGTGATGGGCGTGAGCCCGCCTAAACATCTCCATCATGTGCTTGCGATCCATGTCGTGGGTCCTTGCCACAAAGGTTGCCTCTGCCCCGAGTGCCAGGCTCATTGGATTGAACGGGGTCTCCAGTGATCCAAACGGGGTTGACTTGGTCACCTTGCCAGCCTCTGAAGTCGGTGAGTACTGTCCCTTTGTCAACCCGTAGATCTGGTTGTTGAACAGCAAGATATTCAAATTCACGTTCCGCCGCAAGGCGTGAATCAGGTGGTTCCCTCCAATTGAAAGGGCGTCACCATCTCCACTTATTACCCACACGCTCAAATCTGGCCTGGCTAAAGCTAACCCGGAAGCTATCGCCGGAGCCCGACCATGGATGGAGTGCATCCCGAACGTGTTCATGTAGTAGGGGAACCTAGCCGCACATCCAATCCCGGAGATAAACACGGTATTCTCCCGTCGAATCCCCAAGTCTGGCATGAGCATCTGGACGGCGGCCAGTATTGAGTAGTCCCCGCACCCCGGACACCACCTGACCTCTTGGTCGCTCGTCCAGTCCTTTCGGGTAGTAGTCGGAATCAAGGTGTCGGTCATCGGGCCTCCAGATCGCCTTCATTATTGGTCAATTCGCTCATATGATTAGTCAGGTCCATCTTCTAGGCTCCAAATACCTCTCTGGCAAATGCCTCTTCCAACTCGCCCACCTTGAAGGGTTGAGCCTGGATCTTATTCACATCTATAGTCTCAATTGAGTACTCTGCCCTCAAGACCTTTGAGAGCTGTCCAGTGTTCAGTTCCGGAACAATAACCCGATCGTATCGTCTTAGGATGTCCCCAAGATCCCTCGGAAGCGGGAACATGTGAGTGAGGTGAACGTGAGCAACTGCCCCCCCGTTGGCCCGAACGCGCCTGATGGCTCCAACTATTGACCCATGGGTAGAACCCCAACCGACCACTAGAACCTTAGCCTTGTCGGGATCGTCAACCTCCAGAGGAGCTAACTCGTTCGCAATTCCGGCAACCTTGGCCGCCCGAACCCTGATCATGTGTTCGTGGTTCTCTGGATCATAAGACACATTGCCAGTTACGTCAGCCTTTTCAAGACCACCAACTCGGTGCTCTAAACCGGCCGTCCCGGGTGGGGCCCACGGCCTGGCCAGGGTCTCAGGATCCCTCAGATACGGGAAGAACGCCGGAGACCCATCTGGATGCTCCCCGTTTGGTTCCCGTGAGAATTTAGGGTCGATTTCGGCCAACAGATCACAGTCAGGTAGCTTCCAGGGCTCGGCTCCATTTGCTAGGTACCCATCGGACAGGACTACCACGGGGGTTCGATACTTGATAGCTATCCTCGCCGCCTCGATCGCCACAAAAAAGCAGTCGGAGGGGGTCTTGGCAGCAATCACCGGTAACGGGGACTCTCCATGACGACCATACATGGCCATCAGGAGATCGGACTGCTCGCTCTTGGTCGGCAACCCCGTAGAGGGTCCACCGCGCTGGACATCGATTACTATCAAGGGGAGCTCGAGCTGCAAGGCCAACCCAATGGTCTCGGCCTTCAGATCCATTCCCGGACCTGAAGTGGTCGTAACCCCGAGTAAACCCCCAAAAGACGCCCCGAGAGCCGCTCCGACCCCGGCAATCTCGTCTTCAGCCTGTAAGGTTTTAACTGAGAAATTCTTGTGCTTTGACAGCTCGTGCAAGATATCAGAGGCCGGCGTTATCGGGTAAGATCCCAAAAACAGATCTAGTCCCGACAGTTTACTTGCCGCAATTAGCCCCCATGCCAACCCAGTGTTCCCGGTAATGTTGATGTAGGTTCCCGGATCTAACTTGGCCGGCTTTACCTCATACGCGTGACCGAAGATCTCTGTGGTCTCCCCGAAATTTACTCCGGCCTTGAAGGCCAAAGTGTTTATCTCGGCTAACTCTGGCCGAGCACTAAACCTCTTGCCGATCCATTCCAAAGTGGGTTCGAATGGTCTTGAGTACATCCACGACACGATCCCGAGGGCAAAGAAATTCTTTGACCGCTCCGCGTCACGGGGTTTGGCCCCGGTAGGCTTAGTGGCCTCAATTGTCAAGGTGGTCATCGGGATCTTGTATAGCGTGTAGTCAGCTAACGAGTTGTCTTCGAGGGGGTTTTGCTCGTATCCGGCCTTTGCCAGGTTTCTCTCCTCGAACGCGTCGGCGTTTACAATCAAGGTGGCTCCGGGCTTTACGTGAACCAAGTTTGCCTTGAGGGCTGCCGGATTCATGGCTACCAACACGTCCGGGAAGTCTCCCGGGGTTACTATGTCGTGATTAGATATGTGGACCTGAAAGGCTGATACGCCTGGAAGGGTTCCTGCTGGAGCACGAATTTCGGCAGGATAATCAGGAAGTGTGGCCAGGTCGTTCCCAAAAGCCGCACTGAGGTTAGTAAAGCGATCCCCCACCAACTGCATCCCGTCACCAGAATCTCCGGCAAACCTGACTATTACCCGATCTAACTCGACTACGCTGTCGACCACTACAAGCTCCTAAACACTCATCTCGCAGGTTCAAACTACCTTACTCAACCCAAGTCTAGTATCTCACGCACTCCTAGGATGAATCGGTAACTCCCCCGGGCAATCTCAGGCCAAGGTAATGGCTGGATCCAAGAAGACGTCTTGGATGGCCTTGAGCAGTTCAACGCCATCTTTAAGGGGCCTCTGGAAGGCCTTGCGCCCAACTATGAGCCCCTGGCCCCCTGCACGCTTGTTGATAACTGCTGTCCTCACCGCCTGGGCCAGATCCGAGGCTCCCTGGGACTCCCCCCCTGAGTTGATCAGGCCAACCCGGCCCATATAGCAGTTCACCACCTGCCACCTGGTGAGATCAATTGGATTGTCCGAGGTCAACTTGGAGTAGACCAACGGGTCAGTCTTGCCGAAATTCAGAGCCGTAAAGCCCCCATTGTTTTCGGGCTGCTTCTGCTTGACGATGTCGGCCTCGATGGTCACTCCGAGATGGTTGGCCTGGCCGGTCAAATCGGCGGCTAGGTGGTAGTCGGCCTCAGTAGTCTTGAAGGCCGGGTTGCGCAGATAACACCACAGCACAGTAAAAAGACCAAGTCGGTGAGCCTCTTCAAAGGCCCTGGAGACTTCAACGAGTTGCCTGGTGGCCAGGTCGGATCCGAAGTAGATGGTAGCCCCGACCCCAATAGCTCCCAGGTCGGCGGCCTGCTGTACCGACCCGAACATAACCTGGTCAAACTTGGGCGGATAGGTCATCAGTTCGTTGTGGTTGATCTTTACAATGAAAGGAATCTTGTGGCTGTAGCGTCGGGCAATCGATCCCAGGACCCCAAAAGTGGTCGCTATGGCCGAACACTCGCCAGCCAGAGCCAACTCGACCAGGTTCTTGGGATCAAAATACGCCGGATTCTTAGAAAATGAGGCCGCCCCGGAGTGTTCGATTCCCTGGTCTACGGGAAGAATCGACAGATACCCCGATCCTCCAAGTCGGCCGTGGTTATAAAGGGCCCCCAGGTTCCGCAGGACCGAGGTCGGCCGATCAGAATCAACAAAGACCCTGTCCAAAAAGTCCCCGCCCGGGACGTGCAAGAGGTCCTTGGTGATCCCTGTACACGTGTGGGAGAGTAATTTGTTATATTCGTCGCCAAGTAGGGCTGCTATATCGGTCATGGTCGTGTAGATTCTCCTTGCTCCAACTTCAACAGTTTAATTACGAGATTTCTAAAAGTCGCTCACTGGCATCATAGCAATACAGACCAGAGCCGAGGGCGGTTCTAAACAGGTTTGCAGCCCTGGACAGGTCACCTTTTTTCTCATAAAGGCAGGCAAGACAGTACCACTGGCGAACGTGGAACTGACGAGGGTTTTTTATGGATTTACCCGACCTCGACAGTATCGAAATTGCTCGGTCAATCTCCCCATGGTCAGCCAAGGTGTTGGCAAAAACTACCCGTCCTTCGGCCATTACCTCGGGTGTGGGAGACGAATGCCTAAGTTCCTCGAACAACTCTCCAACCCTGTCCACGTTATCGAGGGCTCGGTGACAGTCCATTAGAACCGGATGCTGGTCAAAGGATCCCGTCCGGGCACTCAAGTCTTCAAGCTCACGGGCCGCCTGGGCCCACTTTCCCATTCGATACAAGGTAAGCGCGTGGAGTTCATCTAGGGCAGGCAGGTCTTTTATCTTTGCCTTGAGTCTGGTAAGCACCCTCATAGCGTCACCATATCGATCTCTGGCGTAAAAGTCGGCTGCCTTGGCCAACTTGTCGGCCACGGCACTCACGGTCCATGCCGTCCCGTCTCGAGCTCTGGGAGATCCAGATAGGCTCTTTTCAAGTTGGCCCGAGGAGATCTCTTTGACGATCTCACCTGCCAACGTCTCTTGTCTCTCAGGAATCCCGGGTGAAGATTTGGCGATGGCCCGTGTGGCTAGCCGAGACTCAGAAGTTGCCCCCAAGAAGATATCCCCTTGGGTTAGCTTTACTGGCCTTGAGGGCTCGAGTTCTCCTGACTCATCGTCGACGAGATCCTCTCGCCTGTCGCGGATCATGTCAGAATCTGGATCACTCCATCTCCCTGACCCTCTTGACTCCCCCAGTATTGACTTAGGCCTTCCAGTGTACCTCTGGGCTCTCGGGAGCCCTTTTTCAAACTCCCCACCTCTTGTGTGTCTGACTCTATCTCTTGGCCCTTCAGAAAACTTTGGGCGATCGCCGGGTCCGTCACGTCTTGGTCCTGAACTCCTTGATCCTGAGGGTGGTCTGTCTCGGTAGGTCTGTGAATCTGAGTCATAGCGACGCTTTGGGCGATCGCCGGGTCCGTCACGCCCGGGTCTGGGTCGTCCGGGTCCTGAACTCCTTGGTCCTGAGGGTGGTCTGCCCTCTGAGTTTGTACGAGTAGAACGAGCTGGTCGCCCGGTTCCAGAAGACCGATCTCGTTGATTAGACATTACCTTGAGATGCTAGTCTGAATAAGCCCAGGTGGATAATTCACTACGTTGCCCAGTACGCACCGCCTGGTTTCAACTCCAAGACTTAGTCTGGCTTTATACCTAACTGTTACTGAAAATCTCTAAGTTTGCCCAGTCCGGCCTGCTCTACCCCATCTATCAGGCGCGACCGAAAAGTTGATATCTCCTGGTCGGTAAGGGTGGAATTTGCTGGCTCTAGACGTACTGAGTACGTCAATGATCTCTCTGAGGCCGACGGGTCCTTCCCGCTATAAGCATCATAGAGTTTGATCTTGTAGGTTCCGTCGTAGGTTATAGCTTTGCTGGCTAGCTCTAGTAGATAATCAGACACCTTTTGGGCCTGAATTTCTCGCGGAACTATGAAGGCCAGATCAAATTGAGAGCTAGGAAAGCTGGAAGGTATCCATGCAGTAGAAGGAGCTGGTTTTTGAGCTCGAAGTAACCGGGAAGCAATTTGCACGTTGTCATGAATTGAGAATGACCAGCCAGTTTCAAGTTCAATGGCTCCAACTCTGCGATTTCTGAGTCCAAATTTGCTTACTATGGTTGGGTCAATCTCACCTGCCAACCCAAGTACTCGGTCCCGTGAGACAACCTTGGAAACCATCCCAGGCCTAAACCCTACCTGAGATGTTGGTTCAAAGACTAGTTGACCCTCAAGGAATCTGTTGCCCAATACTCGTAGGACCTCCATTACCCGGCTTACAACCAAGCTCGGTTCAGTCGTATTGTCCAGATCACATATGTAGCACAGCACCTCTCGTTCCCCGATATAGCTACCCGTATCAGCCGAAACAAAATTGTGTCCGATCTCAAAGAGGCGATTGTGAGAGTTCCCACGATCAAGGTTATATGAAATAGCGCGCAGTAATCCCGGGATCATCGATTGCCGCAAGTGGGCCTCGGTCTTCGAAAGAGGGTTTTCCAGTTCAATAAGTTCAGGCCCTTGAGTAAAATACCGTGCGTCACCTCGCTCTACCAACGACAATGTAGTCGCTTCAATGGCTTTGCACTCCAAAGACATCACCTGCCTAAGTAGCCTTCTCTGTGATTGATAAAACGAGAGACCTCCAACAAAGGGGCTTGCCGGCACGGAGCGGGTCACCGTCGAATACCCTTTTATTCTGATTAGCTCTTCTATGATGTCAATCTCTCTGTCGCAATCAGGTCGAAAAGTGGGGATCTCAACTGTCAGGTCACCCGTGGAGGTTGGGCTAGTCCTAAAGTCAAGCGACCCTAAAATCCCGATCGCTTCGTCCATGTCGATATTTGAACCGGTTATCTGTGAATACCGTCCCAGACGAAGGGTGACCTTTGAAGATTCGACCGGGTGATCGAGTTGGTAGCCGTCAAAGGTAACTAGTGGTCCATCACCATTTACGGGCCCTATAACTCCGTTGGATACCAGCAATTCAACAAATCTCCAGCCAATGGGTTCGATAGCATTTGGGTCGGCTCCCCTCTCAAACCTGACTGAGGCATCTGACCTTAGGCCCAAACGCTTCGCCGTGCGTCCTATGGCTTGAGGACTAAAGTTTGCAACCTCAATTAGAAGACTGTGTGTTGATGCGTCAATCTGCGAGTTTTGACCCCCCATTACCCCGGCGATCCCAACAGGCCGGTCGTCTCCGTCACATATCACGGTATCTTGCGTGGATAGGGACCTTTCAAGGCCATCTAGGGTGACTATGGTCTCTCCTTTTCTGGCCAGACGAACCTGCAAGCTGCCTTGCCCGAGCTTGTTTAGGTCATAGGGGTGTGAGGGTTGTCCCCTTTCAATCATGAGGTAATTGGATATATCGACCACGGCGTTGATCGGTCTCATTCCACATCCCAAAAGCCGGCTCTGAATCAGTCGAGAAGACTGACCGACCTTGACGTCGTCTACACGCCAGACCCCAAATCGTCCACAACTAGAATTTGAGTCAACTCGAACCAGGCTACCCGGGGCAACTCGACTACCTTTTGGACGGATCACATCAAGGTCCTCGGAAGCGTTTGTACTATTGCCTGTAACACTAAAGGGAGTACCCAAGCGGGCACTTATATCTCGGGCCACTCCTACTATTGAGAGTGCGTCTGGACGGTTTGGCTCTAGGGCCAGATCAAAGACCACGTCTGGGATAATTGATAGAGCTTGAGATATAAGCTCGCCCTCTTTGCGGGTGGTATCCAAAATCATGATCCCGTCATCCCCGCTATAGCCGTATTGATCGAGAGCAAGTTCACCCACCGAACACAACATCCCGTAAGATTCGACTCCTTTTAGCTTGCGCTTTGAGATCTCAAATCCCCCAGGAAGTACTGCGCCGATTCGGGCCAGGGGAACCTTGTCCCCGATCTGAAAGTTCCAGGCCCCACAGACGATCTCTAGCTCATGGGTGCCATCAAACACTGTGATCTTACGGATCTTGGTAGCTCCGTCGATGGGTTCAATCGACATAACCTGAGAGACAACTACGTCGTCAAGGCCCTCCCCAAGTAGAGTCACCGAGTCGACCACGAGTCCGATGTCATCTAAGAGGTCTCTCAACTCACCAGGAGATAGGTCAATCGGCGTGAACTCTCGCATCCAATTTAGTGAGACTTTCATGTGAACTGCTCCAGAAACCTTGTGTCGTTGGTCAGAAGTACCCGCATGTCCGACAGGGAGTAGCGCATCTGGGTACACCTGTCGACCCCAAACCCGAAGGCAAATCCGGACCATTCCTCGGGATCTAGCCCGACACTAATGAAGACATTGGGATCGACCATCCCGCAACCACCTAGCTCAATCCACCCTGTGGCCGAGCAGGTTCGACATCCAGACCCTGAACAGATCGTACAAGTTATCTCGAACTCGGCAGAGGGCTCGGTAAAGGGGAAGAAGGCCGGTCTCAGCCTCGAATGAATATCAGGACCAAAATAACGGGTAGTAAAGCTCTCAATCGTGCCAGCCAGATCGCCGAAGGTAATCGAGCGGTCGACCACTAGACCTTCTATCTGGTTGAATACTGGCAGATGTCTGGCATCGGGGGTGTCTCGTCTAAATACCTTTCCCGGTGCGACAACATAGATTGGAGGGCGCTGGTTCAACATGGTTCTAATCTGAACCGGGGAGGTGTGTGTTCGCAAGAGCAACCGATCGCCAGCGGTGGACATTCCTTTCGGATTCTTTAGATAGAACGTGTCAAACATCCCTCGCGCGGGGTGATCCTGGGGAATGTTGAGAGCCTCAAAGTTGAACCAGTCCGATTCAACTTCGGGTCCCTCCACTACTGAATACCCCATCCCGATAAATACGTCTTCCAGCTCATCACGGGTCTGAGATATTAGATGTTGACAGCCT
Organism: Acidimicrobiales bacterium; assembly: GCA_027452005.1. Lineage (GTDB taxonomy): Bacteria > Actinomycetota > Acidimicrobiia > Acidimicrobiales > JAKAVM01 > JAKAVM01. The sequence continues at coordinate 5,863 of DAIDHF010000019.1, read as the reverse complement.
TGGCCAACATCCAAGGCGAGTTCTGAAAAGTCAATTGCCGTGCCATTTGGGCCAGATCCTGGTCTAATAGATCCAGACGGTGAGGCGCTTTGGGAGTTAGCCTGAATTAGCTCTATTGCTCGGTCTAGGCGCTCTATAGCCTGGTCTTTCACCCCATTGAGCTTGCCTCCAAGAACTTTTCGGTGTTCTTGTGGAAGATCTCCTAGCTCTTTCTTGAGGAAAGTAAAAGGTGATCTCTTGCCGGTTAGCTCACTTCGCATCGAAACTATGGCGTCGACCAACCCATCGGTCACCCGGGAGGGATCTAAGTGAACCGGTGAGACTAGTTGATCTATTCGTTCAGCAATCGTCCGTTGTAATTCATCTAGTTGACCCGTGAAGGAAGATTCGGTGGTCATAGCGCTAAAGGCTCACTTGAGGGGTAAAAGTTGGGCGGACTGCAACCAAGCGTTGGCGCATTGCCTCGGCCAATATCACCGAACACGCCACGGCTACGTTCAATGATTCAAGGTCTCGGTCGAGAGGAACCCCTATGGTGTAATCAAACTTGCCAGCCATGTCGCTCTCAATTCCTCTGGCCTCATTCCCGACAAACACTGCCACCCTGCCAGTTAGGTCGACATCAAACACACTGCGACTGCAGTGAGAGGAGGTCCCAACCTTCACATATCCCCGGTCACCTAGAAGATCTATTACTTGTCCAACGCTCCTATCAACCGAGATCGGGACCTGAAAGATCGCGCCGGCCGATGACCGGAGGGTCTTGGGATTATATGGATCCACGCATCCCTCACAAAAGATTACCCCGGGCGATCCAAACCCGGCGGCCGACCTCATTATTGTTCCCGCGTTGCCCGGATCTCGTACCCCGACGCATACAACGAGCGGGCCACCAAGACGAGCCCCTTGGTCGGAGTCGGCAACTCCTGGTTGGTTACTATTAGTCGGACCTAGCAGTAGTTGATCGCCTTCATTGGTGTTGAGATTGGTTGGTGCAACTATCTTTTCTAGGCCAACGTCGAGTTGACTGAACACCGACAGGACGCCCTGGGGGCTTTGAGCGTCACTCACCCGGTCCACAACTCCCGGCCCAAGTGAGAATATCGGGACACTCATATGTACTGCTCGATCGAGCACGCCTTGCTCGTAGCTTGACAGGTTCTTGTCGGTGGCTAGGTAGATAGACTCCGGTACCACTGGTCGGCTCAGGGCACTCTCCAGTGGTCTGAAACCGTCAATCGCAAAACAACCCTGGGTTGACCTGAAGTTTTTATTGTGTACTACGCGATAAAGCCTGCGAACCTTTTGATGGCGCCAGCCCAGGACGACTTGACTCAGACCGCCTCCACGCTTTGAGAATCCACCTGGGAGGCCTGGACGAGTTGACCAAATGCCTCTGGATCGGTCACGGCAATATCGGCAAGTATCTTGCGGTCTACCTCGATGCCATTTGCGTGTAATCCGGCTATAAATCGGGAGTAGCTAACCCCGTTCATCCGGCAGGCCGCGTTGATTCTTTGAATCCACAACTTACGAAACTCGCCCTTCTTGGCTCGGCGATCCCGGAAGGCGTACTGTCCCGAGTGCATCAACTGCTCGTTGGCCGACCGGAAGGACCTGCTCTTGGACCCATAATATCCCTTTGCAGCCCGAAGTACGGCCCTGTGGTGCTTGCGTGCGTGTACTGATCTTTTTACTCGTGCCATTTCTGTTCCTTTTTTGCTGAGTTAGTCGGTTTGAAAACTTGTCTTCATCAATGAGTACTCCTCGGGACTACTACCCGATAGATCGAAACTAGGCCCGGCCTAATAACCTCTTGACCTTCTTGATGTCAGCACTTGCGATCTCAACCTCGCTGTGCAGACGTCGGGTGCGCTTAGAGGGCTTCTTTTCAAGCAGGTGTGATCGGAATGCCTGGCCCCGCCGGATCTTTCCTGTCCCGGTCGTCTTGAATCTCTTGGCCGCCCCACTGTGGGTCTTTATCTTTGGCATATCTTCTCCTAACTTTCCTGTATCTCTTGCAACTGGGTGTCTTGGGGTTTTACGTTAGCTACAGCACCACTGTGGGCCGCGGCTTTAACCCCCTTCTTATTCGGGGCAAGTACTAAGGTCATGTTCTTACCGTCTAGCCGTGCAGCCGCCTCGACTTTTGAGATTGGCTCTACTTGCTCTTGAATCTTGTCAAGTATCTTCATGCCGATCTCGGGATGGTTCACCTCGCGGCCTCTAAACATGATCGTGACCTTTACCTTGTGACCTTCTTCTAAAAACTTAGCTACCTGTCTAGTCTTGGTCTCATAATCGCCTCCTCCGATCTTGGGCCGGTACTTCATCTCCTTGATCGTGGTGTGAGTAGACTTCCTTCTCGACTCCTTGGCTCGCTGGGCCTCGTCGAACTTGAACTTTCCATAGTCCATAATTCGACATACAGGTGGCGATGCCTGTGAAGCAACCTCGACCAAGTCCATCTCGGCTGCTCGTGCCATTGCGAGAGCTTTCGATATTGGAGTGATCCCTATCTGATTTCCATCGGCTCCGATAAGACGCACCTGTGGTGACTCTATACCATCGTTTATCCGAGGATCGTCAACTGAACTTGTAGCTATTTAGCACCATCTCCTTAGTCGTGTATTTTTTCTTATCTGGCCTGGTCAGATCCTGACACCCCGAACAGCTCACGCTCTTGGGGCACAAAAAAAGCCAGCCCGCGAAAAGCAGTGCTGGCCACACGGACTCATCAGTCCAATGGTCTTCAACCTGAGTTCCCATACCTGGTAGGTAAACCTCACGTGTGAGAGCCCAGACCCGGTAGCGATCAGGTGAGAAATCCGGTCAACGCATTGAGGGCCTTGGTGGTCTCGGTCTAAGATCACGCCAGCTAGATGCCCTGATTCCAGTTCCTGCTTTTCTAATTGTTATGTGTATCTTATGCTATCAAATATGAGTACCATTTGGACACCTGGTGGAGAAAGACCAGTTAGACGCTCTGATGAGCCCGTGAAGTCCGAGCCCACTAAGAGCATCTTTGACCGTGAATCCGACGAGGATTTTACCGAGCAAGACATAGCCCAGGCCAAAAAAGAACTAGAGGACGCCAGGGCCCAACTGGCCGAGGCCCCAGCAGAAGAGGTCATCGCCAATCACTGTTACGGGCTATTTGAGTTGGCAGCCCTGTACCTGTCTAGCTCCCCTCCAGCCCTTTCCAAGGCAAAGCTGGCCATTGACGCTCTCGGGTGCCTCGTTGACGGCCTAGGGCCCCGGCTTGGTGAGCCTCATGACCAGATGAAAGAAGCTCTAGCCCAGATCCGTCTGGCCTATATTGAACTAGGCCCCAAGGGCGAATCTTGAGCCGACTGGGAAGTCCACAAATCAATCCACTCATCTAGATATCTTTCAAGGACCAGGTCAAGAGGAGGGCGGCCCCCTAAACCCAGGTGCCCCACGTAGTGATTTAGCGAGCCAATCGCGCTAATCGCGAGTACCGAGGCCCGTTGTGGGTCTACCCCACAAGCCACAAAGATGTCTTGAGCCATTGCATACCCCTCGTTCCAGGCGTCCCCGATAAGTCCCCTTACACGAGTCGGGAGAGAGTTCGAATCTGAAGTCAACTGAATAATGGCCTGCTCGCCGGACAAGAATCCGGCCAACTCGGTGATCAGTTTTCTTAGTTCGCTAGCCAGGTCGTAGGGTTTGTGACCTTGCTCCCTCTCTCTGGCTAGACGGTCGCGAAGAGCCGACACGCGGTTCTTGTACTCGAAGACCACCTCTTCGAGGAGCTTTTCCTTTGACTCGAAATGCCTGTAGAGACCACCACAACCGGCCCTAAGTCCAACCGCCCCCTCCAATTCGGCCACACTGGTTGCATCGTAACCCTTGGCACTAAATAGTCGGGTTGCCGCCTCAACTAAGCGCCGCCGAGTATCAGTACGTCTCCCATCAACCGGGATGATCTCGGGGTCTAGATGACGATGAGCTTGGTCGGCAACACTGCCTTCACGGCCAGTCTCAACAGCGACCGAGCTACTCAAAGGCACCGGTCTCTTCCCACTCGCGCATCTTGTTGGCTCGCACAATTTGCAGAGACTCGAACTCGTCTAGAAGTTTCTTGAGTTGTCGCAACATGGCCCGTCTGGCTGGCGAGATCCCCCGAGCATTTTTGAACTCACTCTCCGTCATATATGGGGCAAGCTGGGACGTATAACGAATCGGGAGAAGTGCCTGTCTGTCTATAAGAGCCTGGGCTGACAGTTCGGAAAAGGACTGAACCTCACGAACTTGCTCGTCGTCGAGTAGGGGCATTCCATCGTGCAGCCACCTCCGGGCAAATGCTATGTGGCGGGCTTCTTCTCCCGTATGAGCCTGGCCTATTTGGACCAGGATTGGATGGAGTGGACGTCCGTCACTAGAGGTTGTCTTTTCCGGATTCTTTCTCATCTCTTGGTGAAAGTCGTCCCCAACAAATTCAAACAGGAGAACCTGAACCCAAAATGCTTCTGGAAGTCGTACCGCGAGGTCTTGGGTAAAGCCCGATACTGCCTTAGACCAGGTTGCCTCGTTAGCATCTAAGGTCTCAATATCACTGTTTATCCGAACCCACTGATTGAACATGGCCATATGCTGACACTCCTCAGCAACCTCGTGGAGGAGATATCGATAGCCGGGATCATAAGGGTCGATCGTCCATAGCATCGCCAAGATTCCCTGATTGAGTAAGTGTTCGCCGTGAGCAATATTTCGCATCATCTGAGTCTGCTCCCAACGCTCCACAAAACTACGCTCACACGAAGTCATCCGGTCAAAAATTCCCGAGTCCTCAAAGACCGAGTGACCCCCAGGCATGTAGGCCCACTCATCGGTCAAGGGGATCGACCAGTCGATTACATCACCGTCAAAGGGATACCACCGCCGAGAAGCACTTGCCACGTTCATTCTCTCGGCAATGTTTCTTGGAACGTCTACTACTACCATTTCCACCTCCTAGCCAGGAACCCGCCTACCTGCAAGCACGGTTCACTTGCAACGTGCCAGCACGGAATCCCAGCGGGCCATATATAAATAAGTACATACTTATGTAATCACGAATTGGCTGGTGAGTCAAGGCTTCACTGTGATGAGGCGGCTATTAGTTCGTAGATTTTCGAATTCAAGACACCCGGGCTGTCGCGGCTAACAACCAACCTGGTTAGTTATCCAGGCTAAGCGTGTGGCTAAATCTTGACCACGTCGGTTGCCTCCCAGATACCAAGTTGTCCGGGAAGCACCTGAAAAGTCACGTCTTGGGCGTTCTCGATAAATCTGGAGCCGTCGGAGATTGACAGGGCATGAAATACTATTGGCCCCAAGGAAGAGTTGGCTGGGTTGAACTCAATCGTGCCAAGAGCCCGGTCAGGGTCAAATCCAATAACCCGCCCTAGGTGGGTTCGACTCAATAAAGTACCCAGGTGGTCAGTAAAAGTCTCAATAGCCCTACCCATCAAAACTCCCCGCGAGGACTTGCGGCTTTAGCCGTAAGAGAATTCACGGTTACTTCCTGTGGTGTCAATGGATAATCTTCGACAAGGGAATCTCTAAAATATCAGTGGCCCCCCTATCAGAGAGCTCAGGAATGAGTACGTTTACACCGTTCTTTGGGACTACGGTCTCAAGAGCAAGTCCCCCACCGTGAAGCTCAGCAATGGTTGGAGATCGCATCGAGGGGAGAATCTCTAGGACCTTTTCAAGGCAGTCACGAGAGACATTGAGCTTTAGAAGTACCTTGGTCCGAGCTTCAAGCGCCCCGACCAGTAGAGTCTTTATCTGCTCCATTGAATGGCGCTTTTGGGGAATCTCAAACGCGTCTGGATTGGCTATCAACTCGGTCTTA
>DAIDHF010000018.1:37409-54308 GCA_027452005.1 Acidimicrobiales bacterium | reverse complement strand
GAATCTAGGACCCGCCAGTTTGGCTTGCCAGCGTAAAGCAGCGCTCTCACCCTGAAGTTTTCAAAGTTAGAAAAGCCGTATGCTGTTCTCTTTACGCGTTTGATCAGATTGTTCAGTCCCTCGGTGGGAGCATTGGTGATCCTGGCCCAGTGATAGGCCAGGATCTTGTCGAACCATTTCTTTATAGTCCTTCCAAGACGTCTAATCTCCTCGGGCATAGATTTCTTGGCACAGTGAGCTGTAATCTCACCAAGCAGTTCTTTAGCTGATGAAAAGTCGCTTGATTCATAGAAGGTATGCACTGCCTCTTTGAGCGCGTAGGCAAGTGCAATCTCTCCGTCTGGGTCACCGAAACTAAGTAGGCTTTGAATCTTTTCTGTCATTTTCTCATCGAGATGGTCAGAACGCATGACTAGAAGCTTCCTGATGCCAAATAGCGGATCACCTCGCCTGCCTCGGTGTCCGAGTTGTTGATATTGAACTCTTCGTCGAACTTGATCGACAACGGCATTTGCCAGTCTTATCAGGTGGAATCTATCGACCACCTGGGTTGCGTTGGGTAGCATTTGAGAAAACACGGCCGAATAAGTCTGAGACATATCTAGGGCTGCATAGGAAACATTTGCCTTGAAGTGCTCCGGGGTCTTGTCGAAAAACCCTGCTACTTCTACAAAATTCCTTGTGGGCACTATGTCGATGAGCTGGCTATTTTGAACGTCAACCACACTTGTCGACCAGTGCTTTTCTTTGAATTTCCCCCTCTTCACGAATAGAGTTTCATCCAATCCCACAGCTTTGGTGTCTTTCAGGCGCTTTCGATCTGCCTCGATAAGAGCAGTGCCATAGATATTGACAGCTCGTGAAACAACCCCCCAGGAACACCCCAGTTCTTTGGCTACATCTCTTATAGTTCTACCTTCTCCAATCTGTTTGGTTGCCCATTTAGCTGCCCGTGTAGTCAAACGACATCCTTTGGCTGCTATAGGGTGATCGCCCAAGGTAAATGTTTCCACTGGGCATGACCTGTTGTTGCAGGCTATTCTGTGTTTTTTCCACTTGAGCTTCATTGGAGTCCCATAACAGGCAAGATCTGTGTAGGTAACTGTTGCACGATCCTTGACAACGGCTGGCTTTCCACACCTAGGACATATGACCTGGGAAACCTTTTGTTCTCGAATGAAATGCCATTACCCTAACTGAGATTAGGACGCGCAAGTCATAACAGTAGTTACTACCGTTACATGATTCGGTTGTTAGCAGTATTTGTTTATGCGACCTTCTCGTTGATGGTAACTTCGTATCCGAGCGCTTCAATCCGTTCCTGCAGCCGTTTTACCTGTCGGGCTGGATTGTTTCTGCGATCGAAATAGTCGGAACCTGGATCTTGGTATGGACTATTGTTTACAAGTAAGTGCCAGGCGGTCTCTAGGATGGAGTGAGCAACCGCCACGGCTGCTTTATTTGGGCCTCTCCGTTTAGCGATTCTTGCATATTGTGCCGAGTAGTATGTCCCCTTAGACCTTGAAGCTGCACGCGCTGCTTCTACTAGGGTTCGACGCAACCAAGTTGCTCCTTTACGGGTACCTGCCGGTCTTCTCTTTCCTGCAGACTCATAGCTTGCGGGAGCCACCCCTGCCCAAGCACACAGATGACCAGCTGTTGGGAATTTGGTCATATCAACTCCCATCTCGGCCACTATGGTTTGTGCGGTCACTAACGAGACCCCAGGAATCGAGATCAACACTGTGACCGCACTCTCAAAAGGGATGAGCCTCTGGGTAATCTCTTGACTTATTGCTTCAATTGTCTTGTCAAGATGATCAATGTTGTCGATGATGAGTCGGCATAAAAAGCCGTGACTGGCATTGAAATTACTGACAAGTGCTTCTTCTAGGCGGTCGGTCTTTCCCTTGAGACGTCCCTTTGCCATTTTTGCTAGAGATAAGGGGTCGCGCTCACCACCTATCATTGCCTCGATCATTTGTCTCGAGGACTTTGACCACACACCTGAGGCCACAGAGGTAATTTTTACTCCAGCATCTTGAAGGACTTTTTCCAGACGTTGAATCTCTTTTGACCTACCATCAACCTGAGTCTTTCTAAATCGGGTCAAATCACGTACAGCTCTTATCTCAGGTGGTGGGACGAATGAAGGCCTTACCATCCCATGGGCCGCGACATCAGCCAACCACTCGCAATCAGCTAGATCGGTCTTGCGTCCGGGTACATTCTTGACATGTTGCGCGTTACAAAGCCACAGTTCGTCAAAGAGTCCTCCCATAGAATAGTACACGGGCTTCCAGTAAACCCCAGTTGCCTCCATAGCAACGGTTTTCACCTGTGATTGTCCGAGGAACTCAATAAGTTCCATAAGGCCTCGTTGGGTTGTAGGGAATTGCTCCTTTTTGGTTTCAATAGAGCCTGTGGATGCCTTACATCTAATGCAGGCCACTACACTCTCTCTGTGTACATCAAGACCGGCAACCCGATCTCTAATCTGCTTCACTTTACTAACCTCCTTACTTGGATATCTAAAGAGGCCAACAAGAGAGAACCACAGTGTAAAACGGAATCTCGAATTCGTGCTCTAAGGCGACACTCGGTGGTCCGCACGGTTCAGCATCAGACTATGTACGCGTACTGGACTGCAAGAGGATGACGATGACCACACTCGTTAGCCATCACCAGCATTTCATGGCTGGTAGGTGACGCGCCAGCGTAATATGGACTATGATCATTTGGCCAACTGGTCCCTTTCTACAGTAGCCAATTATAAAGATGTCCTTGAGTCCTACTAGGGCGTGGCAGATGTCGATAGGATCAGTTAGTACAGGGGTGCTTTTGGGTATTTTTGTCATAAAGAAACACTAAGAGCGCCCCTGGTCAAATCGGTGGATATAAACCCCAAGACTTCTTTCGCCGGACCTGAACTCAACAGCAAGACCCCGCAAAGTGTTGAAGACCCGCTTTACGCTGGCAAGCCAAACTGGCGGGTCCTAGATTCTATAGTGGTTAGATAGCCTGGTGAATCTACTTGACCCCGCTAAATGGCGAAGAGCCACATTGGTGATACATGGCGTCAAGGAAGTCGTGATACATGACACTGGTGGAGGCGATGGGACTCGAACCCACGACCTCTTGCATGCCATGCAAGCGCTCTACCAGCTGAGCTACGCCCCCTAACGGGCATCATATTAGCACTGGGTCTACAACTGTGAAACTTGGCCCGTGATCATAGAATTTGGGCATTGATCTTCGAATCTACCCCTGGGGAAAACAGTCCGATCGCTATATTCTGGCGGGCCCGAGCCCAATCTGGAGCACAAAATTGGAACCGGAATGCGGTACTTGAGTGAGATCTAGCACGCGCTAGAGGGACTCGGATTGCTAAGGCGTCTGTGGCAGCTTGTTTCGTATTCCTGAAAAGCGTCAAACACACTTGTGCGCCCATTATAGAAGCTGACCAGGGCGTTGGATGTTGTGGGTGGAAGGTTGTAGCTGGCAAAGAAGTCGGTAAAGAAAGGACTTACTCCTTGTGCCCCTATTGTGTGGGCGAAGTCGATAAGTACGTTCGCCCACTGGGGGTCGATCTGGGCTTGAATGGTTGGCGATCCCGAGGTAAGCCCGGTTGTGGACCAGGCCTCATTTATCCATATGGCCTTCCCGCCGGTTCCATTCTGTGAGAGAAATTGTTCGGTGTCTAAGAAGGCATTTGCCGTATAGAGATCAAATCCGAGAAAATCGAGTCCGGGCATAGTAGTAGCCGCCTTCATGAGACCCAGGTCAAAACGGTCGCCAACCGAGTTGGCGTATAGGTTTCCGTCAACCGCAATCCCAACCTTGGTCTGAGGAGAAACCGACTTGACCGTACTTATTAGTTGCGACAACAGGTTCGTCCACGTCGACACGTTTTCAACTTGGCGGTCGGCCGGTGACGTTGGGTCGGTCCGAGACAGTCCAGCAATCATCGGTGCATACCACGGGGGTTCTTTGATTAACGTGTAATAATCCGGATGATACAACGACGCGATCGTCTTGACACGCTCAATCCAGGCCTGGGCGAACTGATCCCAGGCAAGGGGGTATTTGCGGTATCTCTCCGCACTGGCATCTTTGATTACCACAAGTCGACCCGAGGCCCTGATCTTGTTGATTATTGAGGTATCCTCTGAGATTGTTTGGGTGTCATTAGATAGCCACGGATCAAAGCCCAGGTCAATCGTGATTGCCTGGGCTCCGGTGTCCTCCAACATGGTCAACTCGTTGTCAATCGCCGCAGGTGAGTTGCCCGGTTTTGTGATGTTGTCATAGCTCGCCCCGGTTAGGGTTGGAGACAAGATAAAAGGTCTTTCCGGGGCCGAGGACCACGTGGCGGCCTGGCTGGTGAGCCAGGCGGGGGAGATCCCGTTGGGATAAAGCGCTGACGAGGTGGCCTGAGAGAGGGTAGTAGTTGTTCCATTGGAGTGACCAGCTGGGTTGACCGAGTTGGCCCCTGGCCCCGACTGAGAACGCAAAAGACCATGTAGATGGCCACATCCGGCCAGAGAGAGCCCAGCCAAGGTGACCACGAATACCAGTACACTTCTTGATCTTAAATTCATAGTTTTCCCATTTCCCCCTAAGACTTTTACAAACCCACCTGACCTATTTAGCATCGTAGCATGCCCGACGAGGACCAATTAGAGCAAGACACCTACCGGCCAACCAAAATTGAGCGCAAGTGGCAGGAAATCTGGCGAGAGTCGGGAATATATGAGATTGATAACGACGATCCTCGTCCTGCGTATTACGTCTTGTGCATGTACCCCTACCCAAGTGGCCAGGCCCATCAAGGTCACGTTCGCAACTACACCTTCGGGGACTTGACGGTTCGCTACCGGACTATGTGTGGCTATGGGGTTTTGTCTCCAATAGGTTTTGATTCCTTTGGACTCCCAGCAGAAAATGCGGCGATCAAGAGCGGGAGACATCCCCGTGACTTTACCGACGAGAGAATTGCAGAACTCAAGTCGTCTCTGGTCAAACTGGGAGCGTCCTATGACTGGAGACGGGAGATCTACAGTCACGATCCAGCCTACATCCACTTCAACCAGGTAATTTTCAAGCGGTTCTTAGAAGCCGGCCTAGCCTATCGGGCCAGTGCCCCGGTGAACTGGTGCCCGGGATGTAAGACCGTCTTGGCAAACGAACAGGTACTTGAGGACGGAACCTGTGAGCGTTCCGGGGACCGAGTTGACAGGCGCGACCTTGAACAGTGGTTCTTCAAGATCACCAACTACGCCGATGAACTTCTCGATGAACTAGAGGCCCTAGAGTGGCCCGAGCGAGTCAAGACCATGCAGAGAAACTGGATTGGCCGCTCACAAGGAGCGGAGTTCTCCATGAAGATAGAGGGACTTGAAGACTCAGAGCTCAAGGTATTTACCACCCGCCCGGACACGGCCTTTGGAATGACATATTGCGTAGTGGCCCCAGAGCACCCCTTGGTTGAGACGATAACAACTAGCTCCCAACGGGTGGTCGTAGAGGAACTAATAAACCGGGTCAAATCGACAAGTGACATAGATCGCCAATCAACCGAGGGTGAACTCGACAAGCGTGGAGCTTTTACTGGCGCCTATGCAATCAACCCGTTTTCGGGGACCAGAGTTCCCATCTACATTGCCGACTACGTGCTCATGGGATATGGAACCGGGGCAATCATGGCGGTCCCGGCTGAGGACCAGAGAGACTGGGATTTTGCCAAGACCCACGACCTACCAGTCATCAGGACCGTCCAGGTCCCCGACGGTTGGCAGGGCGAGGCATATTCAGGGGCCGGTCGCAAGATAAACAGCGGCTTCTTGGACGGACTAGATATTTCAGCCGCCAAGGCCAAGGCGATCGACTGGCTTGAATCTCAAGGTATCGGCACCAAAAAAGTAAACTACCGCCTGCGCGACTGGCTGGTATCGCGCCAGAGATTTTGGGGGTGTCCAATCCCGATCATCTACTGTGCAAACTGTGGGATTCTCCCGGTCCCAGACGACCAGCTTCCAGTTTTGGCCCCCGACGATGTTGAGTTTCGCCCGACCGGTGAGTCCCCTCTGTCATACCATACCGGCTTCAAGAACGTGTCGTGTCCAAAGTGCCAGGGTCCGGCGACCCGTGAGACTGACACCATGGACACCTTTGTCGACTCGTCGTGGTATTTTTTGCGATTCTGTGACCCGTGGTCAGACGGGGTCCCATTTTCCCAAGAGGCCGTCTCAAAGTGGATGCCGGTAGATCAGTATATCGGGGGGATCGAGCACGCAATCTTGCATCTCATGTATGCCCGGTTCTACATGAAGGCCTTAGCAGATCTCGGGCTGGCCCCCAAGGATCTGAGGGAACCCTTCCATCGGCTCTTTACCCAGGGAATGATCCGGATGGACGGATCAAAGATGTCCAAGTCCAAGGGGAACTTGGTTGCCCCGTCTAAGTATTACGACGGGCTGGGTGCTGATTCCTTGAGGCTCTTTCACCTATTTGTAGGACCCCCGAGTGACGACGTCGACTGGACTGAACAAACCGACAATCTCATAGAGGGGTGCAACCGGTTTCTCGGTCGGGTCTATAGACTGGTAGTTGACTCTTGTCAACCACGCGATTCTAAAGGCACTGCCCTTGCGGCCAACGGGGGAACTCCAAACCCCCCAGGTCCCCAAGGACTCGAAGCGGACCTGGGACTTTGTCGAGCTACACATCGGGCCATTGAAAAGGTAACCTCCGACATTGAAAGGTGGTCTTATAACACGGCCGTGGCCACGATAATGGACCTGGTCAACCAGTATGGTCGATATCAAAAGCAAGGGGCAACAAGACAGAGTCTAAACGAGGCCCGAGATACAATCTTGTTGCTATTAGCACCCATGACTCCCCACATCGCCGCCGAGCTATGGGAAAAGGTTTATGGGCAATCTTCCAACAACACCGTCCATCACCAATCCTGGCCAAAGGCGAACCCCCAGTTCCTAAAGTCAGATACGGCAACCCTAGTAGTTCAAGTAAACGGAAAGCTCCGAGACAGACTTGAGGTTCCAACAAACATTGAGGCCGCCCAGGCTGAGCAACTTGCCCTAAATCTCCCCAAGGTAATCCAGCAACTAGGCGGGGCTAGCCCAAAGAAGGTCATCTGTCGCTTGCCGAATCTGATAAATATCGTAATCTAACCAATAGGTCAACTGGCTAGGAGCTGGTCTTGGCTCGGGTCAGCTCTATAGGGCTTACCAAGTCGAAAATCAGCCCGGAGCTATTTGGCGCTTCGTAATTTATTGACGGTCTGGTTCCAGATCTCTGAATCTACGTTGTAGGGGGCATAGAAGCTAATGCGGTCCACGTTAGAGCCAAATCGGGCCAAGAGTTCTTGGGCAACCTGGTCAGGCTGGCACACAATTGCAAAGGTGTTGAGGATGTCATCGGTGATCAACTCACCCATGGTCACCCACTCTCCCTTCTTGGAGAGCGTGTTTAGTTCACCTTGAAGGTCTCCCCAGCCATGTAGTTCTAGGACGCCCCGGTAGGCCGGGGTTGAACCATAAAAGGCAATCTGGCTCTTGACCATTTGAATAGCAGCGGTCATCTCGCCCTCGTTCTCTCCCGTAGCTACAAAGGCGGGATAACACACCGTAAAGTCTCCTCGACTCTTTCCGGCCAGCTTGAGCCCGGCTTCCACGGCTGGCATGGTTACCTCCTTGAGGTACCTCTCGGTGGTAAACCCGTGTACCAAGAGCCCGTCGGCCACCTCGCCGGCCACCCGGGTCATGAGTTCTCCAACCGCGGCCAGCAAGACCTTTGGCGGTCCATAGGGACTCGGTCCAGCCGAGAAGAACGGAGTCATTAGAGTGTGGGTGTAAAAGTCTCCCCGAAAGTCTAACTTGGTCCCGTTGTGCCAAGAGTCCCAGATGGTCCGCATGGCAACTATAAACTCTCTCATCCTTGGTGCCGGGTTCGACCAGGGCATTGAGAATCTCTTCTCGATGTGGGCTTTGATCTGTGAGCCCAGCCCCAACATAAACCTGCCCTTGGATAGGAGTTGAAGATCATTGGCCACCGAGGCCAGGTTCATGGGACTGCGGGCAAAGGCCACCGCAATTCCGGTACCCAGCATCATCTTAGACGTGTGCTCTGCTGCAATTGCCAGGGGAAAAAACGGGTCATGGCCGGTCTCTGGCGACCAGACACCGTCGTACCCACTGTCCTCAATTGCCTTGGCGGCTTTTGCGATTTGGGCCGGGTCGGGGTTGAACCCGAGTCCTCCGTCTACGAGCATCTTGAACTTCCTGTTCTTATCTGTTGTTTGTCTCTAGGAGTAAATCTAATACACCCAACACCTTAGGGGCTAAAAGCCTACTCACGTGGTCTCCAGGGTCTCATTCGTGCGTACAGGGCGCCAGCAAGACACAACAAGAGCACGCACCCATATGGTACCCAGTATCCCCACACTAAGAACAGGTCTGTGGTGTAGGTCAACGGGACGTTCACCACCTTTGCCCCGTGCCAGCTCGTTGGCAGCCAGGCCAAGGGTTTGCCCCCAGAATCAAACACCCCTGATACCCCGGTCAGAGCGACTTCCACGGTGGGTCGTTCATCTTCAACCGCCCGGATGGCCCCGAGCGATGCCTGTTGGTCTGGCTCCCAGCTCTCCTGGAAGGTCGAATCAGAGGACTGGTAGACCAAGATCTGGGCGTCGAGACCGGCCAACTTGCGAGACATATCCGGAAAGGTCTCTTCAAAACATATCAGAGGTCCAATCGGGGGTAGTCCGACCCCGAGTTCCATTACTTTGGCGACCTTCCCACGTTTTCGGTTCACGCTAGCTGCTCGGGAGATATTAGAAAGCCAACCCAGCTCAGACCTGAACGGGATGTACTCCCCAAAGGGCACCAGGCGCATCTTTGAGTAGCTGTTTATTACACCTGTCTGGTCTATCAGGAGACTCGTCTTATAGATTCCCTGGTTTTTCGAGTTGGGGCCATAGGTGGTCGAGTCTTGATTTACCAAGATGTCACAGTGCAAGAGAGCGCTTAGTTGTTCAAGTTCTCTTAGACGGCCCGGGTATCTGGCTAGGTCAAATCCAACACTGGTCTCGCCCCAGACAACTAGCTGAGGGTGGCGCGACAGGGTCGACCGGGAAAGTCGTAACTCATCTTGAAAACGGGGAAAGGTGGACAGACCAGGACCTGGCTGGATGAGGGCAACTGAAAAGTGCGCGTTGGGCCTCGGGTCTCCTCGAATGGCCCCGAACGTAAATCCGAAGCAGATCATTAGAGCCGCCAAGCCCCAGCTGAGTAGTTTTATAAGCCCGGTGGCATTTCCCACTAAGGCCAGTCCAATGGCCACGTTTATTGCAACTAGGGCCAGGGAGACAATCCAGACCCCGCCGAAGGAGGCCATAGAGAGAAAATCTCTGTTATTCCACTGGGTGTTCCCAAACATGGCCCAGGGTCCACCCAGGCTTGACCAGGACCGCACTAGCTCTCCGGTCACCCAGGCCGATGAGGACACCACGATACAACTTATCAACGTCCACCCTGAGAGTTCAGCTCGTGTGTATCGCCATAAGATCCAACCCCAAGGTATAAAGACAATCCCCAGGCCAAATCCGACCAGTAGGATGGCCGGGCCTATGTTAGGAATGGACCAGTAGATGGCCACCATTGAGTACCCAGCCCCCACCCACCAGGCTCGAACCAGGCTCTCGCGTGAGGTGGGCGATTTACATATGAGTACCACCGAGGGGACCAGGCAGAAAAAGGCCCACCACCAAAGTGAAGGGGCCGGGAAAGCAAAAACAACGAGCCCGCCACACCCAAGGCAGGCCAGACGATAGAACCAGGTTCGTCTCCGCCCATCAACCCTCATTGCATCTAGCCAGGTAGCGCTAAGCTTAGGCGATCGAGATAAATTAGATCTAGCTGTCAGGCCGATTGGACGGGTTCTTCAAAAAGCTCTCTAGTTCGGCGGCTATCTCATCACCGGTTGGGATGTTGCCGAACTGAAATTCTGGGTTGTCTTGAAATCGGTCCTGTTCGGTATCTACGTGGATCTCTAGCATCCGCACCATCTCTTTGTGCTCTTCGCTCTGGGAGATCAGGGCGTCAATCTTGTTCCTGGTCTCATCGGCCTGGTCATGGAGTTCACCTGATCCCAGGTGGATCCCGGTCAACTTGGACAGGCCATCAATTAGGGCAGCCGCGGCTGGGGGATAGCTCATGGCGGCCACGTAGTGGGGCACCCTGGCCCATAGGCCAATGGCCGGGATCCCGCGCTGTTCAAAGGTCTTCTCCAGTACTGACTCGATTCCAGCGGGAACCTCTATGGTCCCGGTAAGATAGCCCACCTTATCGGCCAGTGGAGCGTTCGTGGCCGTGCAGGTCAACTTAACCGGGCGGGTATGGGGGGCCGGTGCGGGGAACGCCCCCAGGCCCACGGCCAGGCGGGTCCCCATATCTGTAGCTATGTCTCCAACCGCCTCACAGAACGCATGCCACTTGAAGTCGGGTTCTGGACCGATCAAAAATACGATGTCGTTTCCCGAGGGGGTTCGGGCCAGGCGCAATTCAATAGAGGGCCAGTCCACCGACATGTTTACCCCGTCGGTGATCTGGAGGGTTGGCCTCCGGGACCGGTGGTCGAGTAGGTCGTCGGTGTCAAAGGACACGATTACCTCGTTGGGCAGTTGGGCCAACAGTGACCGAAGTGCACTCTGGGCCCCATATCCAGAGTCCACCCAGCCCTCCATACACACGACCATGACCGGGTCGTTGGGTTTTGCGGTTCGATGTACCCAGTAAAGTGGTGGCATAAGCTAACTCTATTTTCTCACACTTTGACCGAGGTGGCTACCAGGTAATATCTCGCCAATCGCCCTAATCCAGTATCTCAAGTGCCCGGCTGGCCAGGATATCCACCTGGTCTGCGTAGATCTCAAAGTCACTTCGGTCTCCGGCCTGGGCCCCGTGGGAGTACCTGGAGTACACCCCCTCTAGGATGCAGGCCAATTTCCAGTACCCGAAGGCCACGTAGTAGTCGAGACTCGCCAGGTCCACCCGGGCCAGGTCAGAGTAGATCTGAGCCATTTCAGTCCGAGACAAGAATCCTCCGTCGACTGTCGCAGCGGCTTCTAGAGCGGTGATTGGATCACCCGGCTCGGCCCAATAGACCATAAGCAGGCCAACATCGGCCAGAGGGTCTCCAAGGGTACACAACTCCCAGTCGAGCACAGCTAAGAGCTGTCCAGAATTTGAGAACACGCAGTTGTCAAGGCGGTAGTCCCCGTGGACAATGGCCGCCTTGGTCTGTTCAGGGATCTTTGAGGACAAGATCTCATAGGCCTTTGATACACTCTGAACACTGCGCCCAGTCAATTGTTGAGAGATCACAAACTGAGAACTCCACCGCTTAAGCTGGCGAGCGACGTAGGAGTCCTTGCGGGCCAGGTCTCCTAGCCCGATCGTATCTGGGTCGATCTCATGTAGCCGGACCAGGTTTTCAATGAGTGACCGAGATACTGCCTGGCGAAAATCCTGGCCTAGTCCACTAACTGATTCGGGGTTGCGAAGGATGTGTCCGTCGACAAAATCCATTAGATAGAACGTGGCCCCGGTGACGTCCGGGTCCTCACACAGGGCCCAGGTTTCGGGGACCAAATAGTCAACCTGGTTCAGGGCGCTTATGATCTTGAACTCTCTGGCCATATCGTGGGCGGTGGACAATACATGGGCAACCGGGGGTCTGCGTAAAATAACCGAGCGACCCTGGCTGTCGGTTACCCGGAAGGTCAAATTAGAGCGACCACCCGAGATCAACTCAAACCCAAAAGGTCCTTTTAGACCATTGTCGAGGGAAGAAATCCAGGCCGATACTTGTTGGGTATCTATGCCGAGTTCGTTTTGCATAGACTAGACCCTAGTAAAATGGCGAGGAATTTGCAGAAATGATTGACGTTACCGATCTCAACTTTCAGGCTCAGGTAATAGAAGCCTCCAGGTCCGCCCTGGTAGTTGTAGACCTTTGGGCTCCCTGGTGTGGTCCGTGCCGCCAGCTAGGACCAATCCTAGAGGAAGTCGTTCAAGCCAGACACCCAAAGGTCATCTTGGCCAAGGTGAACGTGGACGAGAACCCCCAGATATCTGCCCGGTTTTCCGTGCAGTCAATCCCGGCCGTATACGCACTGTCGAATGAAAAGGTCGTAGACGGGTTTGTTGGTGCCAAGTCCAAGTCAGCTGTCGAGCAGTTTATAGACGCCCTCCTTCCGACCGAGGCCGACCTGTTGGTTGACAAAGGAGACGAGGTTTCTCTCAGGCAAGCCTTGGCACTGGATCCCGATCACGTTCGGGCAATTGAGTGCCTGGCCACCATTTTGGTTGATCGGGGTGATCTAGACGAGGCCGAGTCCCTAATGGGACGAGTTGCCGAGACTCAAGTAACCAGAAAATTGGCGGCCAGGTGCAGGCTCGTTCGCGATCAAATTGTTTCAGGTCAAAGTAACCCCTCAGAGCGGAATCCGAAAAATGCTCAGGTTCCAGGCGAGGAGGATCTGGAAAACCAGCTCAAGGATCTATTGGATCTGATCCCCCAAGACCCCGAGGCCAAGCGTCGTTATCTCGACATCTTGGCCACCTTAGATGATTCAAGCCCCCTGGTGCCAAGATATCGCAAAGAGCTTGCCTCAAAGATCTTTTGATATCGTCCCAGGATATTGTACTTGCCAACTGACTCCAAGCGTAATTGTTCATGACTGCGAATTCACTTAGACTTGGCGGGGAAGTGTTGGACATTACGTGTCGGCCCCTCGTGATGGCAATTATTAACCGGACTCCGGACTCATTTAGTGAGAAGGGCAAGTACTTTTCCCTTGACAAGTTTATGGCAAGAGCCCAAGAGGTCGTGTTAGAGGGAGCTGATATCTTTGACGTTGGAGGGGTCAAGGCCGGACCGGGTCCCGCGGTTACCGAGCAAGAGGAGATGGACCGGGTGGTGCCAGCTATTGAGAAGCTCGTGGCCAACTTTGACTTACCCGTGTCGGTGGATACCTGGAACGCCAACGTGGCCCGGGAGTCTTTCAAAGCCGGTGCCTGTATTGGCAACGACATCTCGGGATTTCAAGATCCACATTACCTGACCGTTGCTGGTGAATTTGAGGCCACGGTCGTGGCGACCCACATCAGGTTGGCCCCCCGGGTGGCTGACCCCGATCCCCAATACGACGACCTAAAAGGTGACGTGATATCAAAGTTACAAGGTCTCGCCGACCTCGCGCACAGGGCTGGCCTAGGCCGCGAGCAGGTGATATTGGACGCAGGGCTAGATCTGGGCAAGACCTCGGCTCAGTCTCTGGAGTTGTTTCGGGCGACTGGTAACTTGGTAGACCTTGGCTATCCGGTCCTCTTGTCGGCCTCAAACAAGACCTTTCTAGGAGACCTACTCGGGCTGGACGTCGATCAGAGAGAGGATTGCTCAATAGCGGCCTGTGGACTGGCAGTTGCAAGTGGGGCCCGAATCTTGAGGGTCCATCACGTGGCGGGAACCCGAAAGGTGTGTGATGGGCTTGAGATGATCTTGGCAAAGTCTAAAGAGTTGGTCGAAGGCCCGTGAACAACGTGGTCTACATCAAGGGAGACGACGAGTACCTGGTTCAAAGTGAACTTCATCGGGCTTTGCTAGAGATTGCCCTTGACGGTCACGAGGAATCGCCATCTCAAGTGGTCTCAGCAATTGGCCAGGCGAGGATATCTGAGGTACTTGCAGATTACTGTGAGCTAGAGCAGTTCGTATGCGGGAAAGACGAGATCGGGGCCATTGTATCGGCTGGTTCGACCCCGGCATTTTTGGCACCTAAGCGGATAGTGGTGGCCACCCAGGTGGGTGCGCTCTCATCTTCCCAGACAGGACCCCTGGTTGACCTAATTGGCGACCCCGTTGAAAGTACGTACCTGGTCCTGGTTTCTGGAGGGGGCAGACTCGCCCCGGCTCTAGAGCGGGCGGTAAAGACTCCTGGGGTGACCCAGATAGACGCAAGTTCCCCAACCGGTGCCAAAGGCCGACAGGCCTGGCTCGACGGTCGCCTAGCCAGGCGTTCAATAAAGATGGACGCGGACGCAAAGCAGTTACTCTTAGATCACGTAGGCGACGACGTCGAGCGAGTAGACGGCATCTTGTCGGCCATTGTGGCCAGCCAGAGTAATAAGGCCAAGATAGACCTTGCCACGCTCGTCCCGGTTCTGGGCAACGCTGGTGACGTTCCCCCCTGGGACCTCACCGACGCGATTGACTCCGGAGATACCCGGAGATCACTGAACATGCTCACCCGGATGACCTGTGCGGGGGGTCGTTCCCCGGGGGCCATCTTAGGAATTATCCACCGGCACTTTAGAGACATGTTCTTGCTAGACGGGGCTAACGCAAACACTGACGCCCGGGCTTGTGAGATTCTCGGGATCTCCTCGACTTTCCGGGCGAGTAAGTTACGTCGCCGATCGGACAAGTTGGGGACGGAAAAACTGGCCCGAGCCATGGTTTTACTGCACGAGGCCGACCTGGACGTGAAGGGCCGGCGTGACTGGCCGGAAAATCTGACCCTAGAGGTCTTGGTTGCACGACTGAGCAGACTCGGGGCTCAAGGCGTCCAACGACGATAACCTCACTACGGTCTAAATACCGCAGGAATGTGGAAGGTCAAAACCGGCTCAATTCCAGATCGACGGAAGGTTCCACCACAAATCAATACTCCTTGGGCGAAGTCGTCCAGGAACTAGATGCGGTCGACGATCTCTATAACGTCGGTTGCCCCGAACACGCGCGCATAGGTGCGACCCGTCATCTCTTCGAGGATTTTAGCCTCAATAAGGTGGATGATCATTCTGGTCGCGTTCATCGGGCTTACGTTATACCGGCTAGCCGTGTCGGCGATGGTGGTAACCGGCCACTCGTTTAAATCTTCCAGGAGGCGACCGATCATGCCAGTCCACCTCTTTACGTCAAGCGTTCTGCGAACCCTCCAGCGCTCAAGTATCGAGGCCTCACTCCAGAGTGCCGGGTGGATAAGTAACCGCGGGTTGGGCAAGTGCACGCACGCCTGATCCAACTTCCCGAGCGCAGTCGATGCTTCACAAGCACAGGTCCACGTGCGTGAGTCCAGAACTATGTCGCTCGGGAGCGGCTGCGGCAAGAACGCGAAGTAGGCGAACTCGCCGTGTCGGGCGTCACGCCCGTGGATCGGGACTAGCTTCCCGATAGGACTGCTCCCTAGCTTCTCGATGTCCATCAAAACACCCCGAGGGGACTGACAGCTTTATCCGTCAGGGCAGTCGCGGCCCGGGGCTTACTCGCGTAGAAGCTAGTTCGCGTAACCCTGGTCAGTTGTGTTTCTAGGAGCGTGGGCCAGAACCGGCCAACGGGATTTGTAATCCAGGCTGATCAGGTGTTTCGCCGGGATTGGGGACGAATCGAGCAGTAGGTCGGCTGCCAAATCGCTCTGTTGTCACCCCTTGAGTGGGGGCTCAGCTGTGGTGCCGATGATCTCGTTGACTGTCGGCGCTGGGTGCGCTTGTTGGTTGGCCAGTTTGCGCCAGAGCGCGTGCAGAGTCCATTCGCCTTTCGCACCAGCGAGACCGCGCAGGCGAAGGTGCCCGGCGGCCTGGCGAACCTTCATCTGGCCGAAGGCGGGTTCGACTATTACTTTTCGACGCGCATAATCGGCTCGGGCCTTTTTCGTCCGTAGTTTGCGTGCCATCTTCTCGCGCCGTGCTGCATTCTTCGGGATGGGTCCCCTCGGAACAGTCGGCACGGATTCATTGTGTTTGGTGCGGCCGGTCGCAATCAGGACATCGGTGTCTTTGTGTTCGATAGCCTTCAGATTGTCCTCAGAGCACTAGCCCGCATCAACCAGCAGTGTGTCGGGTGTTTCGTTGATACCAGCAGCCACTAAGTTGTCCTGGGCGAGATCCATCATGGAAACGAGTTGGTTGACGTCGCTGGCATCTTGGGTGACCTCGTCGGCGATGACGACTTGTGCGACTTCGTCGAACACAGCCTGTGCGTTGTAGGCGTAATGGAACCCATCGGTCGTCTTCATCATGCGTGACTCGAGGTCGGTAAAGTTGCGTAGAGCTTTGGGATCCGGTGTTGCATTGGTCGCGGCCTGATCGGCAGCTGCCACAACATCATCTTCGTCGAGCCCGGCTTTGCGAGCTCTGCCGACGGCCTTGGTAGCGGCTTTCATCCTCGTTTCTTGCTCGATGGCCTCCTTGGCGGCCCGCATCTTGGCCAGGCAAGACTCCCTGCGGGCAAGTTCGGCGGGAACCTCGTCGCCGCGGTGATCTTCCCCGTAGGCTTCGTCTTCGGCATGGTCGGTGACCTCGGCCTCGTCCAGGATCGCTGTGACTTGGGCCTCGATCTCGGCGATGCGAGGGCCGAGCCGGTCGTAGCTCATCGCCTTGTGGCGCGACGCCGATGCCCGGAGTTTGGTGCCATCGAGGGCGACACGACCAAGTTTGATAAGACCAGCGGCACCACACAGACTTAGCACCTGGAGGAAAAGGTCGTGAAGAGCTTCCAAGTGACGGCGCCGGTAGCGGGAGATCGAGCGGTAGTCGGGGACTTGATTGGCACTAAGGAACCGGAAGGCAACATCGGTGGTACACCTCCTCTCCATCTCGCGCGAGGAGGTCACCCCGGTTGAGTATCCCCACAGCAGTAGCTTCAACATCATGGCCGGGTCGTAGGGCGGGGCACCGTCGCGAACCTCGTAGGAGGCGTAGATCACATCCAGATCGAGAAGGTGGTCGACCGCCTCGGAGATGAAGCGGGCCTCGTGATCGGCGGGGAGCCAATCATCGATGGACGGCGGCAGTAGAAACTGCTGGGTCGAGTCAT
>DAIDHF010000018.1:27420-37399 GCA_027452005.1 Acidimicrobiales bacterium | reverse complement strand
GGGGTGGAAGGTCTTTCCCCAGCCGGCGGGTTGCCTTCGTTGCGGCGCTGAGAGCGAGTATTCGTCTAGGGAAAAAAGCTGTTCGGAACCGGTCTCCATTGGCATGGACCAATTCTCCCAGCCCACAGGGCATTACGCGAGTACCAAGCGGTGACATCCGCGCTGGTGGCGCGCGGTTTTTTAAAATCAGTTTCTCATGCAGCGATGGACGAGGTTCTGACCCACGCTCCTAGCTGGGGTGGTACTGGCCTACGGGCGACCTACGGGCAGAGCCGTGACTAGGGCTCGATACCAGTGAAGCTGTTGGCTTCAGCGGCCAGGGCAGTCACCAAGACACGCCCGATACCACGACGGCGAAGGTTCGCAGTGGCATAGAGCTCTGGTAAGCAGCACTCCCAGCCTGGACCCCAAGGCGGTGTCCCAGTAGCAGTGTAACTAGGAAGACTGGATCTTGTTTATGCGCCGCATAAGCCGGGACTTGCGGTTGGCGGCCTGGTTGGCGTGGATTACACCCTTGGCCTTGGCACGGTCGATCTTTTGAACGGCCAGGCGAAGGGCCTCGACAGACTGGTCACTTGTCGGGTCGGCCTCTGCCAGAGACACGGCTGTCTTTACCCTGGTACGCATCTCAGAGCGGACCGCCTTGTTGCGAAGTCGGCGCTTTTCATTCTGGCGATTTCTCTTTATCTGACTCTTGATGTTGGCCATTTCGGAGGAAATCCTACCAGACGAACAACATTTCAGGCGAATTTTAGGTGGCCGGAGTTCAATATAGGGTACAATTGACCAAAGCCGGGGGATCGGTGACGCCAGAGATAAGTAGGGGGTGCGTTCAAATCATGAAACTTGTACCAGCTGGTATTGGAGTCAAGTTAGTAGCGGTCGGAGCCGTGTTAGCCACGGTGCTAGCGGGTTGCGGAACGATAGGTTCGATTACCGGGGGAGGGTCCTCGGGGACCGTAACTGTTACCGTCAACACTTCTAGTCCGGGAAAGGCAATCAACCAGGACCTCCTTGGAGTAGATGGACCGGGTAACGGTCAGGTCCAACAACTCACTGCCCTGGGCCTCCACTTTGACCGAACCGATGTGGGATTTGATAACTCGGCCAACTATAACTGTTCGACCGGTCAGTGGAGTTCTGCCAACCTGGACACCAAGGTCAATCAGATCAAGTCCGAGGGGAGTACGCCGCTGTTGATTGTCGACTACTCGCCTAGCTGTCTGGCAACCCCTCCAACGATTCCTGACCCATTGGCTTCCTCGATCAACTATGCCCCGCCAGATCAAGGCACTCATCAGGCCACCTGGATCAATCTCGTACAGGAGATGGCCTATCACGAGATAACCCAAGAAGGAGTACGGTATTTCGAGGTCTGGAACGAACCCGACGGAGCCTTTTGGTCGGGTGGGGAGTCCGGATACAACCAGCTATACAAAGACACCTCTGGAGCACTTGAGGCCGCGGCTTCAAAGGCGGGGGTATCTATAAACGTAGGCGGACCGGCTCTGGCAAACCTGTTGGGGACCATGGACACATTTTTCCTAGATCCGTTCTTGTCGTATGTTGCTTCAAATAAGCTTCCGCTTGATTTTCTGTCCTGGCACACCTATGCAAACGACCCGGTTCCAAGTGGTGGGGGACTGGGATACAACCCACTCTTGACTACCTCCACATATACAAGTGAGGCCAACGCGGTTGAGTCGGCACTTGGACCATATCCTCAGCTCAAACCCGAATTGATTATTGACGAGTGGAATGTAAATGGAATGAGCGATCCCAGGATGTCTCAGACCTACGATGCCGCCTTTGCAGCATCAGTCCTAAACCAGGCCCAGGGTTCAAATATTGGTGCCATGGCCTTTTATAACTCGGTTGATTCAACGTTTGGAATGATCAACCCTGACGGCTCAATTCGGCCGGTCTATAACACGTTCCTCTTCTGGCATGAGATGGCCACGAGTCAGGTGCCCGTGTCCATATCAGGTGACGGTGACGGGTATGTGGGTGCCGTGGGAGCGGTTTCCCAAAATGGTCAAGTAACCGTGATGATCTACAACTTCAAGGCATACGACCTAGAGGGCAACTATGGGACCTCTGACCCAACTCCTTATGACCACCAGGTCAAGCTGGAGATCAACGGACTTGGATCGGGTAACTACAACTACACGAGAGACGCCCAAGACGGGTCAAATACAGGTGGTCAGGTCGACTCCGGGACTATTACGGCTTCTAACAATACCCTGTCCTTTACAGTTCCCGGCGAGGGTGTGGCTTTCATATCCCTGTCTAAGTCCTAGAGAGTTGTTCATCAAGTTCTCCGAACTCTCATAGTGCCCGGCAATAGTTACCGTGGATTTAGCCGCTAGAAGGAGTCACGATCTTGAATGAGTTTAGGAAGTTCTGCACGTATGATTGGCTTTCGTCAACGGCTAAGGAGACGTAAATGTCAGTTCCTCTTGACATAACCAAGAATCCTACGTATGCATTTGGATCTGTAACGTCACTCTTGGACTGAATCGTGATCGATTCGGGTTCCAGTGCAACCTGCTCATATCCCAGGCTCCCACTTTGATGAACTGAACGTATTGCCTGAGAGGAGTTTGAAGAAAATTCAGACATATACTTAGTGACATCATTTGAAGAGTGAAAATGCATGATGACGACACCGGTTAACGGCGGATTGGGAGCCTTGTTGGTGGAAGACCTGATTGTCCTAGCAAAATCGGGTCCTGTTCCAAATGCATAAGAAGATGAATTCCCAGGCGAAGATGAAGGTTGGGGATTTTCTACCGTTTGTGGAGTTGAAGGAAATGCAGCCTGAAAGCTGGCACCTTGATATGAGTAGATCGTGCTAGGAGACGGTGGACTATTTCCTATAAATAAGTAGTAACCACCGAAAGCAATTACGACTATCAACACGGCAAGGGATCCTAAAATAACTGACCTAGAGCTTGAAAATAAAAAAGGAACTGACCGTCTCTTTGGTCGGCCGTTGTGATCAGTACCACCTAACTGGCCGTATAGAGATCTTCCACTTTCACTATAGGTCTGGTTCCAGCCCACTACAGGACCTCCAGCTATTGTATGGGGACTTGCCGGAGCACTGGGTTGAATACCTGGCCGATTTTCAGGTGGATACCACTTCCCATCGGAGGCAATCCACCATCCCTCCCCTTGGCTATAGTCGCTCACTACCCTATCTTATCATTATTCTTCGGAATCATCGACGATTTGTGAATTATTCAAACTTGCAAACAGGTCCATCGAGCTATCACGGGGAACACTTCTTCTTTTCCGTGAGAATGAAATAGTGAAGATAAATAACAAAACGGCAAAGCCCAGTAACGCAATTAGGAAAATAGTAACCGAGTTCAAGCGAGAGTTACTTAACGGGTTATTTGGGATTTGAGTAGGACGTTTTCCGAACATGGACTCTAGCCCGCCAAAGGTATAGGCGTACGTGATCGAGTTGCCAACTTTGACTTGTAGTTCGGCAAATGAGTATTGAAACGTGTTCCAGATCACTTTAGCCACCTTCTGTGAGTGATCTAGAGATTGAGTACAGTCAACCTTCTTTGACGCAACTAACCCAATAACCGCCGATCCTTTACATGGCCTAGAAGTTGGATTGACGGCCACTTGAATAAGTGCCTGACCCGTCGATAGAAACTCAGTCGATATTGTTGAGCTTCTAAATCCAGCATTCGATAGCGCATTAATAGAACCACTAAATTGACTACTCAACGAGCACCCACTTAGAAGCAAGAGTGCTACAAGAATTGATCGAATGGATCTAGTCGGGATTTGTTGACATTTCTCATTCCCGTTCTGTTGTGAACTGGCGCCAAATGCCCAACCAGCAAATCTCGTAAATCCGGTGTGAAAAAAGTCCAAAACTATTGGTTGGCTGAATCTGAAGCTGGCGGCACCTCGGGCGGCGGTGGTTGTGAGGGAGGAGCTAGGATTGGTGGAGCTTGCGGTGAAACCACTATCGGGGGCACCTGTGACGGGGCTTGTCCAGGCAGTTGAGGTGGCGCGGAACTTACAACCGGAGGAACTGGTTGGACCATAGCAGGTTCCACGGACGGAGGAACTGGTTGGACCATCGGCGGCGTTACTAGCGGAGGAGTTGGTTGGACCATCGGCGGCGTTACTAGCGGAGGGGGTATGGGTTGAGGGGAACTTACAACTGGAGGTCCCCCGGAAATGGCCTCACTAGGGACTTGAGGCGGGGGACCCTGTGGGGTGCCTTGGTTTGGTGTGCCTGGCGCTCCTGACAGAGTTGGCATTTTTGGCATTGCCGGGACTTGTGGGTCTTGCCCGCTTGGCCCTTGGACAATCCGTGGCTGGGTGCCAAGGGAACTGTAGGTGTGTTGGGTGGGAGCACTGGGCATCTTAGGTGGGCTGGCAGGTTGCGGGGTCTCTGGAACCCCCTGTGGCGAACTGGATGGAAGTGTCGGCATCTTAGGGGCCTCAGGGTAAGACGGCCCTCTATATGGACGGGGTCCACTTCCACCAGAGCCTGGACTACCCATTGCCGGGTTGGCCGGGGGGCTGACAGGTGGTACACCCTGGACACCTTGTGGTGGTGGTCCCGGATTTGGCATCTGACCACTTGATGGCGGGCCTGGGTTTTGAAACTGACTAAACGGGGGCGGGCTGACACTTTGGACCTGCGCCAAAGGAGCTGCCTTGAAAGTCTGATCAGTCGGGAACGCTGGGGTAGCAGTTGCTTTCTGGGCCACATACCCGTCGCCGGATTCGACCGACTTGAGCCTTCCCTTCCGAGATCTCCCGAAGTCTTTGGTACCATGCACGTGCTGGTGATGCCAGGAGCCGTACTTGCCCTCATCTGGGGCAACCTTGGCCTTGCGCTCCCTGTTACGAGTTAGGAACTTGAAGACGATGACAAGCACGACCAAGCCGATGACTCCATAGATTGCATCCATTACGTACTGCCACGCGGTGAATAGGACCTGAGACATCGACTTACTAGTTGACTTGGCCGGTCTCGCTCCCAGCTGGGAGGCTAGTTCTTGGTAGGTGTATGTCTCGGTCCCAAACCCAGAGATCGTGATAGATAGTTGTGAGAACCCATAGGGAAACGAATTCCAGACCGACTGGATGGCATCGGTAAACTGCTGGGACTCAGGAGGAGCAGGTAGTCCAGTCGTTGACGGATTCATCGCACTTAGGGTTACCACTATTGAGGCCGGAGTATTTGGCGTGATCGGCTTGGAGGGCGAAACCGTCACCTTTGCGTTCGAAAACCCGGTCTGGGTGAGATCAGCCGTTGTAGATCGTTCGGCAGTTATCCGGTCAACAATCCCGCACCCTGACACTAGAAGGCAAACTACAGCTAGCACACACAGAGATAGTAGGCTGGGTAGGTTCGACAGAAGGGACTTGTTGTGCGATACCAATCCGGGGAGACCTTGGTTTTGTCGCATGGTTTTATTGTAAATGCAACCAACCAAAAATATACGGAACTTTTCAATAATTAGTCATGTGGACCATGGAAAGTCCACCCTTTCTGATCGGATCTTGGAGCTAACCAAGGCCGTCGACCCCCGTGACATGAGGGCCCAGTATCTCGACTCCATGGACATCGAGCGAGAGCGTGGAATTACCATTAAAGCCCAAAACGTCAGAGTGCGATGGAATGACCACATACTGCACCTGATTGACACCCCGGGTCACGTGGACTTTGGCTATGAGGTGTCTAGGTCACTGGCAGCCTGCGAGGGGGTGCTCTTACTGGTGGACGCCTCTCAGGGGATCCAGGCCCAGACCCTGGCAAACTGTTATCAGGCCATAGAGCACGACCTGACCATTATCCCGGTCCTGAACAAGCTCGATCTTCCAGCTGCTGATCCTAAGCGCTGTGCCCAGGAGATCGAACAGGTCCTGGGCATATCTCAAGACGAGATCATGTACATATCGGCCAAGACCGGCGACGGGGTACCCGAGTTGCTGGACACAATCGTTGACAGAATCCCGCCCCCGTCGGGAGACGAGGGAGCCCAACTACGTGCCCTCATATTTGACTCCTACTACGACCAGTATCGTGGAGTGGTTAGTTCAATTCGTGTCATTGATGGCACACTTGCAAGCTCTACCAAGGTCAGGTTTATGCACGCAGGCACTCAGCACGACATTGAAGAGATCGGGGCCAAGACCCCGGTGGCTGAGCCAGTTGACCGACTCGGACCCGGGGAGGTTGGATATTTGATCGCGAATGTTCGCGACGTGGGTGAGGCCAAGGCTGGTGAGACCGTTACCAGTGCCGTCAACCCGGCTAAGGAACCCCTAGCCGGATATCGCGAGCCCAAGTCCATGGTATTTTGTGGACTGTACCCCATAGATGGGGACAAGTTCGAAGATCTTCGCGACGCCTTAGAGAAGCTCAAGTTAAACGACTCGTCTTTTAGCTATGAACCTGAAACCTCCACAGCTCTCGGTTTTGGTTTTCGGTGTGGATTCCTCGGGCTCTTACACATGGAGATCATCACCGAGCGCCTCGAGCGAGAGTTCAATCTAGAGCTCATTGCCACGGCCCCTTCGGTGGCCTATATGGCTTATCTGACCAACAACCAGGCCGTCCGGGTGGATAACCCTAACTCATTACCCTCTCCAAATAGTCTCGACAGGATAGAAGAACCATACCTGAACGTGACCATAATTAGTCCGTCTAGCTACGTGGGGACACTTATGGAGCTGTGCCAGTCTCGTCGGGGGGAGATGGTCAAGATGGACTACCTGTCTCCTGAACGCGTGGAACTCATCTACAAGCTTCCGTTGGCCGAGATGGTGATCGACTTCTTCGATCAGGTCAAGGGTAGGACCAAGGGATATGCAAGTCTCGACTACGAGCCGATCGGGTACGCCCCGTCTAACCTAGTCAAGGTAGACATCTTGCTCAACGGGGTCTCGGTTGATGCGTTTTCTTCCATTGTTCACAAGGACAAATCCGAGTCCTACGGAAAGAAGATGACCGCTAAATTGCGCGAGCTAATCCCTCGACAGTCCTATGACGTTCCAATTCAGGCCGCTATTGGGTCTCGGATAATCTCCCGGGAGACAGTCAAGGCCTATCGCAAGGACGTCATCGCCAAGTGTTACGGGGGAGACATAACCCGAAAGCGCAAGCTCCTAGAGACTCAAAAAGAGGGGAAAAAGCGAATGAAGGCCATTGGGCGTGTAGAGGTCCCCCAGGAGGCCTTCGTGTCGGCCCTCAGGCTTGGTGACTAGGTCTTTCTCATAACTTCCCTGGTTGAAACCCAGTTTTGGGCTTATATAGAACACGTTCTACAATAGGGAGGTTGCTAAAGTTTTACGCCACCTTTCCTGGTGGTGGAGACTTGCATGGAAAAACTATAAGGAGAACGCACGAATATGGGACAGCCGGTAATTGTTGAAGCACTCAGAACACCTATTGGGAAGAGAAACGGGGGACTTTCTGGGTTTCACGCCGCAGAACTCTTGGCAATTGCCCAGGTGGAACTCGTCAAGCGGGCCGGTATCGAGCCGGGGTTGATCGAGCAGATTGTAGCTGGCTGTGTCACCCAGGCAGGCGAGCAGGCCTCCAATATCGGCCGGACGGCCTGGCTTTCTACGGGGCTTCCCTATGAGGTTGGTGCCACGACCGTGGACTGTCAGTGTGGCTCTTCCCAACAGGCCAACGGGATGATCCACTCCTTTATTTCAGCCGGGCTCATCGAGGTCGGGATGGCCTGTGGAGTTGAGGCCATGAGCCGAGTCGGGCTCGGGGCCAATGCAATAAATGGACCCGGGAGATCGAGGCCGGCCACATTCCCCTGGGACCTCCCCGATCAATTCGGGGCGGCCGAGAGGATTGCCAAGAACCGGGGGTTCTCGCGCCAGGACGTCGACGAGTGGGCCCTAGAGTCCCAAAGAAAAGCCGCCCAGGCAACCGCCGAGGGTCGCTTTGAGAGAGAGATCATCTCCATTGACGCCCCGGTAGTTCTCGACGGACAGCCCACCGGGGAGACCCGGGTTGTCGCCACCGACGAGGGGATCAGGGAGTCTTCAATTGAAGGGCTCTCGAAACTAAAGCCGGTCATTGAAGACGGGATACACACTGCGGGCAACTCGTCACAGATCTCAGACGGGGCGGCAGGAGTCCTTTGGATGGACGCAACCCGTGCCAAGGACTTAGGACTCAAGCCACGGGCTCAAATTGTAGCCCATGTCTTAGTTGGCTCAGATCCCTACTACCACCTAGATGGTCCCATAGATGCCACTCGGAGGGTCTTGGACAAGGCCAAGATGACCATGGACGACATAGACCTCTTTGAGGTCAACGAGGCCTTTGCCTCGGTCACGTGTTCTTGGGCTAAGGAGACCGGGGCGGACGTGACCCGGGTCAACGTGAACGGGGGAGCCATTGCTCTGGGTCACCCGGTTGGGGCCACCGGGAGTCGCCTTATCACAACCGCCCTCCACGAGCTTGAACGCTCGGACAAACAGCTCGCCTTGATCTCGATGTGCTGCGGTGGAGCCCTGGCAACCGGGACCATTATCGAGCGAATCTAGGGGTCTAGTCGGGGGAATTTTCCAGGCCACTTTCCCTGATCGTAGTCCTGTCGGGCAATATAAGGGATTTTGTATGTTTGGCGACATGGTTGGATAGACTCTGACCTGGTGGTGGAGGAAGTCCGGCCACCAAAGAAGGAGCCGCACCAAAATTGAGTCAAGCCATAAATTCAACTGTCTCTGGCGAGCCAAAGACTAGAGCTTCCGAGTCGAGTCACCCAAACGTGTTTGCTCGATTCTCAATTCGAAATCGAATGCTTATTGGAGGTGCAATCATCTTTGGGGCCTGGATTGTGTGTGTGGTGGTAGCAGCCAATGGACTTACACTTTCTCGGGCCCAGTCGAGAAACCAGCAAGAGATATTTGCTACCTCCGCCAAGGTGAACCAGGCCTACCAGGGATGGTTGACCGACGACGACCAGTCCAACATGTATGTCGGTCTGGCCGAGCTTCACGACCCCACCCAGAACACACTTCTTACCCAGACCTGGCAACAGGTAACCCAGGGATATTCCCAGTCCTACAAGTTACTCCGGGAGTTGGGGACATCGTCTAGCTTGCAGATATCACGCCAGGCACAGCAGACCTCCGCTGACTTAGCTCAGTACAACAGCTATACACTAAAGTTCTATAACCAGGACCAGAGCGGTGACACCCGAGGTGCAATTACCACCATGACCGTGTCGAATGCCCAAATCTCCAACACTGTCCAAAGTGACTTCGATTCCTTGATAAACCTAGCCAATCAGAAGTCGCAGGCCGTTCAAAAAAATATCCAAGGAGCAGTACACAACTCACTTGTGTGGGTCATAATCCTGACCATACTCGGAGTTGTGCTCGGAGTCGGGGTAATCTTGTTGCCAATAGTTTTATCCATAGACAAACCCTCCAGGGAGATCTTGTCGACCCTGGAAGCCGTCGAAGATGGATCACTTACGACCCGAGTTACGGTTTTAGGCGACGACGAGTTCGGACAGATCTCAAAGAGGCTGAATGCAACTCTGGCCACCCAGCAAAACATCGTGGCCGCACTGGCTACAAGTGGGAAAGATCTCAACCAGGTAGCCAAAGAGATTGCTTCCAACGCCAAGATTGTCGTCGAGGTGGCTGCGGAGAACATGAACCGGAATGCCGCAATGTCCAGCGCCACCATGTCGGTTGGCCAGGGCGCCTCAGCCACGGCGGCAGCGGCCGACGAACTAAGAGCCAGTATCTCCGACATCTCTCAGCAGGCCTCCAATGCTTCAGAGGTAGCCTCTCAGGCCGTGGCAAATGTCTCCCAGGCCGCAGCCAAAGTGGCCACGCTAAAGGAGAACTCGGTAGAGATTGGAAACATCGCCCAGGTTATTGACAAGATTGCCGACAAGACCAACCTCCTGGCGCTCAATGCAACAATTGAGGCCGCTCGGGCGGGCGAGAG
>DAIDHF010000018.1:0-27410 GCA_027452005.1 Acidimicrobiales bacterium | reverse complement strand
GCGGGGCTTTGCAGTTGTCGCCAACGAGGTCAAGGACCTGGCCTCCCAGACCCGAAATGCCACGGCCGATATTGCGGCCATGATCGAGAGCGTCCAGCACGAGATCTCCGAAACCGTCGAATCGATCTCTCAGATAGACACTGTCGTGACCAAGATAAACGAGACCCAGATGTCCATTGCCAGTTCAGTTGAAGAGCAGCGGGCCGCTGCCGCCGAGATTGCTCGCACGATCAACGACGTGGCCATGTCGACCGAGATCATGAGAACCGCTATTGAAGAGACCAGTGAGGCAGCCGACAAGGTCAAGGCTACGGCGAGTTCGAACAATCAGGCCGCTGAGAGTCTCCTGTCTGTATCGGGCGAGTTTCAACAACTCACCGTAAGATTTAGGCTCTAGGGTTCGAACGCCTTAGAGACGATTTCAATTATTAGAACTTTATCAGGGTAATTGTCATGGTGCCCTCCAGGACCGAGGTCGAAACAGCAGAGACCTCCCGCCGCACGGTGGTCTTGATGGGCCTAGATTTTGGGAAGCTCCGCAAGTTTTGTGCTGAATGCGTTTGCCTAGCACGTCAAAGCGCCCTGGAGGCGTCACGGGATAGGATTACCTCTCAAGCAGCTAGCCTTGCATTCCACCTGTTTCTAGCGATTTTCCCGGCCACGATCGCACTGGTAGGGATGATGCACGTCGTCGGCTTATCACCGGCCAGCCTAACGAGCGTGACCCGCGACGTGAACGTGATTCTTCCGGCACAAGTGGCAACGGTCATAGACCAGGCCCTGCGTCAGCCCACTTCAGCAGGAGCCGGGTCCATAGAATTGGCCCTGGGTACACTAATTGCGATATGGAGTGGGATAGAAGCTATGGCCTCTTTGCAGGTTGGTTTAGACGTCGCCTTTGAAGTCGACCACGACCGCGGTTTCGTGGGTCGCAGGGTAATGGCGATGCCTCTCTTAGCTGTGACCGTCTTGTTCGGTGGGATCGGTTTTATCTTGGTCGTCCTAGGCGTACCTGTAGGGCACCTCCTTGAAGGTTCTTTACCCATCGCCGGGCCTGTCTTTGCTGTCTTGTGGAACGGCCTTCGCTGGTTGGCAGCTCTCGGGGTCGTCACACTCCTCTTGTCTATCTACTACAACCTGGGCCCGGCCGAAAGAACGGGCAGGTGGCGACTCCTCGATCTGGGTAGTGCCCTGGCGACGATGGGGTGGTTTGCGACCTCAGCGGCGTTCTCGTTTTACCTGGACAATTTTGCCCACGAGTCCAAGACCTATGGCTCAGCGGCAGGAGTGGCGGTGTTGCTCTTGTGGTTGTACGTTTCCTCTACAGCCCTGCTACTGGGAGCCGAACTCAACTGCGAACTGCGACGTCCGGATTCAAGCTGGCGAGCAGGGGCAACTATAGCTAATGAGGTCTCCCAATGAACCCGGACCCCCGAGGGTCTAAGCAGGCCAATGTTCCTTTACGCCTGGCCGATCTTCCACCACGGTTTTGGTTTATGATTGTATTGACCGGAATTGGTGCTGGTCTGGGAGCTATGGCGATGATGGCAGTGCTGCGCTTCGTCCAGCACTTAGCCTTCTCTTACCACACCGGTGAGTACTCGGCCGCCGCCTCCCGCCACAGCGACTGGCGACTCCTTGGGGTACTTAGCGTAGGTGGAATTGTTACCGGGGCCGGTCTTTGGGCCTTACGTCGCTACGGAGGCGGGACCGGAGGAGAACCTACCGAGATCGTATGGTCAAAAACCGGAGACCTATCGCTTGTAAGGACGCTTGCCACCTCAATCCTGTCTGAGATAAGCGTTGCGTTGGGATGTTCCCTAGGGCGCGAGGCGGCCCCGCAGCGCACTGGGGCGGCGGCTGGTGCTTTCCTGGGTAAGCGCTTCTCCCTACCAGCCGAGCAAAGGCGTCTTTTGATCGCATGTGGCGCCGGGGCGGGACTAGCGGCTGTTTACAACGTCCCATTCGCGGGTGCGCTGTTCGCCCTAGAGATCTATCTTGCTACGATGTCGCTTCCGCTCGTGCTGCCAGCCCTTCTCGCTTCGGGTATCGCAACAGCAGTGGCATGGCTCTCGCTGTCACCGCACACCTTGTATCACATGCCCGGTCTGGCGGATCCGACAGTCTCCTTGGCGCTGTTCGCCGTGCTAGCCGGACCGGTTATGGGCATAGCATCTGCTGGGTACGTGAAGGCGATCACCTGGGCAAGTGATCGTCGCCCGAAAGGCTCTTTGCTTTTGATCGAGCCTCTTTTGGTGTTCAGCCTGCTCGGACTAGTGGCTTTGCGCTACCCCTTGCTTCTGGGCAATGGGGTGGACCTGGCCCAGTTTGCTTTCAGCGGGTCGGGGGCTTTGGGCCTACTCCTCGTACTGAGTCTGCTCAAACCTCTGGTCACCGCGGGCTGCCTACGAAGCGGCGCCACGGGAGGCCTTTTCACCCCCACACTCAGTTTTGGGGCGGTTCTAGGTGCAGCTCTCGGTCACGTCTGGATACTGATATGGCCAGGGCCTTTCACGCCTGCCTACGCCGTGATCGGGGCAGCCGCCCTTCTCACTGCGGCAATTGAAGCCCCAGCAACCGGTATTGCCATGACGGTCGAGTTGACAGGTGCCGTGCCGATCACCGTGCCTATAGTGCTCGCCTCGATCGGGGCGACGGTAGTCTCACGAAGGCTCGAAACCAGGTCGATCTATTCAGGGAGGCTAGAGCCGATACGCCAAGTCGATACTGAACCTCCCTCACCGGGGCCTTCACAAGAGAGGTCCTAGCTCCTCGGGCACAACCGTTCACAAGTTCTGTTAATAACTCTAAAAATAGATTGACTCCATATAAGGACCTAGTCTATACTAGGAATCGTGAAGGAAGTCACGGGCGACGGTGTACATGCGGACACGACCAGGGAGTTTGTTGAACTCTTGCGCGAGGCCGGGCTGCGGGTAACCGCAACCCGCCTGGCGGTTATGGATGCCTTAGCCGTCCATCCGCACTCAGAGACAGATACGGTGATCTCGGCTGTGAGGAGCCGGCTCGGGTCGGTCTCTCCCCAGGCGGTCTACAACGTGTTGTCCGCGTTTGTCGAGGCTGGTATTGCTCGCCGCGTGGAGCCGGCTGGAAGTGTGGTCTTGTACGAACTCAGGGTGGCCGACAACCACCACCACGTGGTGTGTCGGCGATGCGGGGTAGTTCAAGACGTCGACTGCGCTGTTGGTTACCGGCCATGTTTGACCCCCTCGCAGGCCCACGGCTTCGTCCTCGATGAAGCCGAGGTCACCTTCTGGGGGCTCTGCCCGGATTGCCAGGCGGTCCCAATAATCAAAACTAACTCTTGAGCTTGAAACAGCTAGAGACAACAAAGTAAATGGAGGTTACAAATGACTGACACAAACCCTGAGAATAGGTGTCCTGTAATTCACACCGCTGCCGCAAGTCGCTCCAATCGAGACTGGTGGCCTGATCAGATCAACCTGAGACTTCTAACTCAACCTTCAGGACTGTCTAATCCCATGGACCTTGACTTTGACTATTCAAAAGAATTCGCCACCTTGGACCTCGACGAACTCAAGGCCGATATTGAAAAGGTAATGACCACTTCAGTCGAGTGGTGGCCAGCTGACTTCGGCCATTACGGTCCACTTTTTATCCGCATGGCATGGCACAGCGCGGGCACCTACCGGGTTTCAGACGGACGGGGAGGAGGTGGCCAGGCCAGTCAGCGCTTAGCACCGCTAAATAGCTGGCCCGACAATGCCAACCTCGATAAGGCCAGGCGGCTCTTGTGGCCGGTGAAAGCCAAGTACGGACGCAAAGTGTCGTGGGGGGATCTGATCATCTTCGCCGGGAACTGTGCCTTGGAGTCGATGGGTTTCACGACCTTCGGGTTCGGTGGGGGAAGAGTCGACATCTGGGAGCCCGAGGACGACGCATACTGGGGCCCTGAAAAGGTCTGGCTCGGTGACGAGCGCTACAGCGGAGATAGAGAACTAGCAGACCCCTTTGGAGCCGTACAGATGGGCTTGATCTACGTGAACCCGGAAGGTCCCAACGGCAACCCTGACCCCTTGGCTGCGGCCCGCGACATTAGAGAGACCTTCTCCCGTATGGCAATGGACGACGAGGAGACCGTAGCGTTGATTGGGGGTGGCCACACATTTGGCAAGTTCCACGGCGCCGTTGATCCTGAGCGCTACGTCGGACCTGAACCAGAGGGGGCGCCTTTAGAAGAGCAAGGGCTCGGTTGGCGCAACACCTACGGCAAGGGCAATGCCGAAGACACCTACACGAGCGGGTTGGAGGGTATCTGGACTAACAACCCCATTAGCTGGGATAACGGATTTTTCAATAACCTATTTGACTACGACTGGGAGCTGACTACCAGCCCAACCGGGGCAAAACAGTGGACTCCGACCAACCCAGAGGCCAAAGGGACCGTACCCGACGCACACGACCCGTCACGTCGTCACGCACCCACATTTTTGACCACGGACCTAGCACTTCGTGAGGATCCTATATACCGGCCAATAGCAAAGCGCTTTCATGAAAATCCAGATGAGTTCGCCCGGGTTTTTGCGAGGGCCTGGTTCAAGCTGACACACCGCGATATGGGACCTCGGTCACGTTACCTCGGACCTCTGGTCCCCGACGAGGAACTAATCTGGCAGGACCCAGTGCCTGAAGTTGACCACGAACTGATCGGACTCGCCGAGATCGAAGAGCTCAAGGCGCAGATCCTAGCATTGGGCCTGCCGGTTGCCGATCTAATCTCGACTGCCTGGGCATCGGCATCGACTTTTAGGCGCACCGACAAGCGCGGGGGAGCCAACGGGGCCCGGGTGCGTCTAGCGCCGCAGAAGGACTGGGAGGTCAATAACCCTCCCATGTTGGCCAGGGTTCTAGATCAACTCGAATCGGTGGCCAATAGTTTCAACAATACCCGTACGGACACCAAGCGGGTTTCCCTTGCCGACCTTATCGTGCTGGGAGGTTGCGCAGCCATTGAGAAGGCTGCCGCTGGCGCAGGCTACCAAGTCCATGTTCCCTTTACCCCGGGTCGGACTGACGCAAGTAAAGAGGCTACCGATGTAGAGTCTTTCTCAGTCCTTGAACCTAGAGCAGATGGTTTTCGCAACTGGGTCCGCCCAGGAGAAAAGGTGTCACCCGAGCACTTGTTGATCGAGCGCGCCAGCCTACTAGGGCTCACCCCCAAAGAGATGACCGTCCTCATCGGTGGATTTCGTAGCCTGGGTGTGTCAACTCCAACCGGTGCCCATGGGGTCTGGACTGACCGTCTTGGAACTCTAAACAATGACTTCTTCGTAAAGCTCCTAGACATGGCCGTAACCTGGAGGGTCTCGCCCAACGGCGAGCACCTCTATGAGGCTAGTGACCGG
Organism: Acidimicrobiales bacterium; assembly: GCA_027452005.1. Lineage (GTDB taxonomy): Bacteria > Actinomycetota > Acidimicrobiia > Acidimicrobiales > JAKAVM01 > JAKAVM01. The sequence continues at coordinate 22,023 of DAIDHF010000018.1, read as the reverse complement.
GTTACCGGGGACCTAGTTCGAACCGGGACTGCTGTCGACTTGGTATTCGGGTCCAATTCACAGTTACGGGCGATCGCCGAGATCTATGCTTGTAGTGACTCAGCCGACAAGTTCGTCCGTGATTTCGTCGCAGCGTGGGACAAGGTAATGATGCTAGATCGCTTTGAGGTAACTTAGAACTTTGGGCTCTCTCGGTAGTCAATCAGGCCGTTACTCGGCGTCGGCCCCTCGATTAAGGTAGGCGCAATTGATCGTAAAAACCGCAAGCCAAGGCTGGTATTTCTATGAAAAATATCTTCAAGTCATTCAACTTTTAGCCTCCAATAAGCACGCGGATCTGTCGGGCGGAGACCAACCCACTCAACAACTCCTTCATTCTCTAGATATCGAAGCTTGCGAATCACGACAGGTCGCGAGAGTCCTGTTGCCGAGATCAAGTCGCCAGTACTAACCCTGTCGTTTTCTCGAATGAGGCGGACAATGGTTCGAGCATCCCGTGGAAGGCGATTCTCAAGATGTCGATCTATCAGTGACGAGTTCAACGTCAACCGGACACTTCCAGATGATTGTTGATATACCGGTTCAATCAATCCCGCAATCTTCATTTCCTCGAAAATTCTCTTGATTCCTTCGCCGAGTTCTTGACCGAAGTTTAGGTCTGAACACACCCGAGCAATCCGAGGATTACGAGCAAACCGCGTCACCGAAAACGGATCGTGTGGATCGGCTATGCCGGGGAATCGCCCTGGGCTCTCGATCTCAATCCTGTCGTCAAAAATCTCAATCCTTACGTGATCACCCATCATTGAATAGGAGCGGTGTATAACGGCGTTGACTACCCCCTCCAGCCAAGCGTCCCTCGGGAGTAGACCGACTCGCTCAAATCGACCACCGGGTCCCAGCGCGCGCCGTCCCGGGACCCATCCGGCAACCTTATCTTGTGCCTCTCCAAGCATTATCGGGATCGGTCCTTCGCAACGAAAGTCTTCGACAAGCTGAAGGCGAGCTCCTACTCCCCGTTCAATTCCTTGATACTTCAGAACTCGAATATATGCTTCGGGATAAAGTGCTTGGGGATCATTCCCAAATAGAAGAATGCTCCCGACGGTCAGTTCATTTCGAGGAGTCATCAATCCTCGTGCGATCAACAGTCGCTTTGGATCAGGATGACGAAGTGCATTCGCATACTGATCCAACAACTCGGTATCTAGATCGTCCCATGTTGCTTCCTTTACGATTGTCGATTCGAATGAGGACTGACCTTTGTCGAACAACAACTCTTGCCTTTGAGCAAATGTGAGACGTCGAGTCTCGTCACCAACCCGAAGAAATACTCCGTCTCGCTTGTTGGCATGGACCTTGTCGCTACAATCGATTTCCACAACAAAAAGGTGGTCTGGGTTTCCCTGATCGTTGATGCACTCAATCGTCCGGGCACGAGCTGGCACAACCGGCAAGGTGAAATCAATTGGCGCCTGCCGCCATGCATTTATGTGTGATCCGATCCTGTCGATTCCCTCAATAATCCCGTTGGATATGCCAACAACAATGGTTCCACCCTCAGCATTGGCAAAACCGATCTCCAAATCCGCTAGATCCTTGGCTGCAATCCGGCCACTTTTCCTGTCGAACCACTGGTCTTCGCCGATTGTCAGTAGGGCTTGGCCACACTCGTGCGGGCCCAAATCCAGAGCCTGTTCGATCGCTACCGTAGACATATATATATATCTACTATAAACTATTTATAGTTCAATAGAGTAGATTCCCGGTATGCAATTATCGATTAGCCAGCAATGGGCTAAATACCTGGTAACTACTGCAAATCTAGCTAGAAAATTTTGGCTCTAGTGTCGGGCAGACTCAATATGGTCTTAGTTTGCACTGTCCTCGAATATGTCAGCTTTAATCGGTGCATGGACCGAGGATCTAGCCGAGCATCTTCTCCAGGCCTTGAGTGACCTCGGCAAACTGGTCGACCATGTTGAAGATAACCTCCCTGGTGGGTTTGCGTTCGTTCATGGTCCCGACAATCTGTCCCACCGGGGCCCCGACCAACTCGGGGATCTGGAACTTGTTGATGCGGTGATAGGCCTCAGAGGTCGCCATAAACTGGAGTGGCATTGGAAGGGTCCCGGGAGACTCAGGTCCGTCCCAGGCCTCTGTCCAGCCCGTCTTGAGCTGTCGTGCAGGCTTGCCGGTTAGCGACCGAGACCTTACCGTCTCATTGGACCTAGCAGCGAGCAACTTGTCGATCATCATCGGGGTCATGTCCGACTCGGTCGTGGTAAGCCAGATCGACCCGGTCCACACCCCGTCAGCCCCCAGGGCCATTGCAGCGGCCATCTGCCGACCAGACCCGATACCACCGGCACATAGCACGGGGACGGGAGAAACGGCATCGACAATCTCAGGGGTTAGCACCATCGAGGCGATCTCCCCGGTATGGCCTCCAGCTTCATATCCCTGGGCGACAATTATGTCAACGCCTTGCTCTACCTGTTTGATGGCCTGGTCTGTGCGACCGACCAAAGCGGCCACCTTGACCCCTTTTTCATGGGCCAGATCGACTATGTCTGCAGGGGGCGGACCTAGGGCGTTGACCAACAAGGAGATCGGATGTGATAGGGCAATTTCAACCTGGGGTCGTGCCCCCTCCTGGGTCCAACCCAACAAGGTCCGGGGTTTTTCTTCTTCGGGAAGTTCTGGGACGTTGTATTTGGCCATGACCTTGTCGATGTAGTCCCGGTGGTTCTGAGGTATCATCTCAGCCAGTTTTTCCTGCATGGTTGCCGGATCCAGGTTGCCAGCCCCGGCGTAGGAGGCCGGCATGACCACGTCAACCCCGTAGGGCTTGCCCCCCACGTGACTGTCGATCCAGGCCAACTCGACCTCTAACTCTTGTGGGGTAAAGTAAAGGGCGCCCAGTACCCCAAAACCCCCGGCCTTGGATACCTCGGCCACTACGTCTCGACAGTGACTAAAGGCAAAGATGGGCAGGTCAATCCCGAACATCTCACATATTCGACTTTGCACTTGGTCTTCCTTTCTAATTTACACCGAACTAGAATCTGTTCTAGTTTTAAGTATAGAATGTGTTCTAATTTCACGGGTGGCAAATCGTGAGACAAATTGAGTGGTTGAGGTGGAAGTTCTATTCGGCAGGCCCCACGGGATCTAACAAGTCGTGCGGGCTGAATCGGTGGGACTATATGAGAAAGGCAACAACGGGCTAAATGGCGCGAGACATATCGACAGATCACCTAGACTTTAGCGTCCAGGGGGCAACAGCAGTCGTGACGCTGAATCGACCCGAGGCAAAAAATGCACTCTCGCCGGCAATGCTGGTCGGGATGGCCGATGCCTGGGAGGAGATCGACACCAATGATGACATCCGATGTGCGATCTTGACCGGATCAGGTGGGTCGTTCTGTGCCGGGATGGACCTAAAGTCTATGGGGGACCCGAACAACCCTTATATGTCCAGATTTGCCGAGAACCCAGACCTGCACTGGGTGTCACTTCTTAGAAGCTACGACCTCAAGAAACCTCTTATTGCGGCAGTAGAGGGTTACGCCGTGGCCGGAGGCACCGAGATCCTCCAGGCCACCGACATTCGTGTGGCCGGCCAGAGTGCCGTGTTCGGCCTCTTTGAGGCCAAGCGAGGACTGTTTCCCCTGGGAGGCTCAACAGTTAGGCTCCGACGCCAGATCCCCTACACGGTGGCCATGGACCTCTTGTTGACCGCCCGGGAGATGTCTGCCCAAGAGGCCCTCTCGGTGGGCTTGATCGGGCAGGTGGTCGACGACGGTAAGGCCCTGGACGCGGCCTTAGAGATCGCCTCGGTGATCTGCAACAACGCCCCGTTGTCGGTGGAGGCTATAAAGCGTTCGGTGCGCGAGACCGAAGCCATGAGCGAAGAGGAAGGACTCAAACGAGAACTTGAGATCGGGTGGCCGATCTTTTCTACCCAGGACTCCAAAGAGGGAGCCAAGGCTTTTGCTGAGAAGAGAAAGCCAGATTTTCAGAGAAGATAGACAGATCCAGTTAGACAAGGAGATACACGAGTGAGCAACCAAGACAACAAGTCCCCGGCAGGTTCCGGGTCCTCAATCCTTGAGGCCCCCAACATCTTAGAGTTCCCGTTCTCAAGGAGTACGGGTCCGGTGATCGGGGAGTTCATGACCAGACTTCGGGCCGGGGAGATTGTCGGGGCCAAGACCAAGTCAGGCAAGGTTATAGTTCCCCCTACCGAATACGATCCCGAGACCGGAGAGGACATTGAGGGGCTTGTTCCCGTGGCAAGTACCGGAGTTATTACGACCTGGTGTTGGGTGGCCAGCCCAACTAGCAAACATCCCATGGATAGCCCATTTGGATGGGCCTTGATTAAACTCGACGGGGCTGACACGGCCATGCTCCACTGCGTGAAGGCCAACAGCGCCTCTGAGCTAAGTGTTGGTAAAAAGGTCGTGGCACGATTTGCCGAGAATCGTGTTGGTCACATAAAGGATATATCTTATTTTGAATTACAAGGAGGAAACTAGTGGCTGAGACAGAGGCAGTTGACCCAAATGCCCCGGTTACCAAGATCTCAACTCCAATTGAGTTGACCTACCGATTTACCGCGGGACGGGCGGCATCTAGGTTCATCAAGGGGCTTCTTGATAAAAAAATACTCGGCCAGAGATGCCCGGAGTGTCTCAAGGTATACGTCCCGCCCCGGGGGTCGTGTGCGGCCTGTGGAGTTCCAACTCAAGAAGAGGTGGAACTACCCCCGAGCGGAATTGTCACCACGTTTTGCGTGGTAAACGTCCCGTTCTATGGTCAGAAGATCAAGATTCCCTATGTTACCGGGACCATCTTGTTGGACGGGGCTGACATCGGTTTCATGCACCTCTTGCAAGAGGTAGAGGCCGACGAGGTCAGGATGGGGATGCGTGTCGAGGCCATCTGGCAAGACGAGGCCGACATGGTTCCCGGACTTGAGTCCATCAAGTACTTTAGGCCCACCGGGGAGCCTGACGCTCCCTATGATGACTATAAGGAGTACGTGTAATGCGAGACGTGGCAGTTGCTTCATTCGCCCAGTCCCAGTCGGTAAGGCGGGCCGATGAGACCAATGAGGTCGAGATGCTCATGCCGGTGGTGGCCGAGGCCGTGGCCGAGTCTGGGATCCCTAAGAAGGAGATTGAATTTACAATCTCCGGTAGCTGTGACTACTTAGGTGGGGTCCCCTTTGCCTTCGTGTCTGGACTCGATGCCGTGGGGGCGTGGCCTCCAATATCTGAATCCCACGTGGAGATGGACGGGGCCTGGGCCCTCTATGAGGCCTGGGTGAGACTACAGCATGGCGACATCGACACCGCTCTGGTCTATTCATTTGGAAAGTCATCCCTGGGCAACGTAACCGAGGTGCTCTCTCAGCAACTCGATCCATACTATCTGGCTCCTCTGTGGCCCGATACGGTTAGCCTGGCCGCCTTGCAGGCCAGGGCCTGGCTAGAGGATGGACACAGTGACAAGGAGATCGCCGAGATCGTCTCAAAAAACCGGCTGAATGCATCGAAGAACCAGTACTCGCAGATTAGGTCGCAGATCTCCCCGCAAGAGTACCTAGAGCGGCCCTACAGGGTAGATCCCCTTAGAATCGACGACTGTCCACCTATAAGTGACGGGGCTAGCGCTATTGTCTTGGTGGCTGGCGACCGGGCCCGGTCGTTGCCGCAAAAGCTGGCCTGGATCAAGGGGATTGATCACCGGATAGAACCGCACTCCATTGGGGCCCGAGACCTGAGCGTGTCTGTGTCGACCCGGCTAGCGGCCCAAAAGGCTGGGGCAATCGGGGTAGAGGTGGACGTGTGTGAGATTCATGCGCCTTTTAGCTATCAACAAGCAATCATATCCGAGGCTCTGGGGCTTGGGGCCTCGACAGATATCAACCCTTCAGGAGGTGCCCTGTGCGCCAATCCAATTATGGCCGCCGGGCTGATCAGAATTGGTGAGGCCGCCCAGGCGGTAATGGACGGGAGGGCTAAAACGGCCATTGGACATGCAACAGCTGGGCCATGTTTACAACAAAACCTGGTGTGTTTACTCAAAGGAGGCAACTAGACGTGGGAGTTAACCCAAGTGCAGTAGTCGGAATTGGTCAGACCAAGTACAACTCGGTGCGAGACGACGTGTCAATAGCCGGACTGTGTCGAGAGGCAGCCAAGCGGGCTTTGGAAGACGCCGAGATGTCTTGGTCAGATATTGAAGCCGTCGTGATCGGCAAGGCCCCGGACATGTTCGAGGGGGTGGTAATGCCAGAGGCATACCTGGCCGACGCTCTTGGAGCCGCGGGCAAGCCCATTATTAGGGTTCATACAGCGGGCTCGGTTGGGGGCTCTACCGCACTAGTGGCCGCGTCTCTCGTGCAGGGCGCAATACACGAGAGGGTCCTCACGGTGGCCTTTGAGAAGCAGTCTGAGTCGGATGCCATGTGGGCCCTGTCTAGGCCGATCCCGTTCTCACCACCCACCCTGGCCGGAGCCGGGGGCTATTTTGCCCCACTCATCAGGGCATATATTCGTCGTTCCGGGGCCCCAAGCCACGTGGGAATGATGGTTGCGGTCAAAGACCGCAAGAACGCTCTCAAGAACCCCTATGCCCATCTTCACATGGAGGACATCTCAATGGAAAAGGTTGAGGAGTCCCCGATGCTCTGGGATCCGATCCGGTATCTGGAGACCTGTCCGTCGTCTGATGGAGCCTGTGCAATGGTTATTGCTGGAGAGAAGACGGCAAGTTCCAAAAGTCGGACCCCGGCCTGGATCCATGCCACGGCCATGCGCAGTGAGCCGACCATGTTCGCCGGGCGTGACGCGGTCAATCCTCGGGCCGGTCAAGACTGTGCCCGGGATCTCTACAGCCAGGCCGGGATAACCAACCCTCGTAAGCAGATAGACATGGCCGAGATATACGTTCCCTTTTCCTGGTATGAACCAATGTGGATGGAGAACCTAGGCTTTGCCGACCTGGGAGAGGGATGGAAGATGACCGAGGAAGGTGCCACGGCACTCGACGGGGATCTCCCGGTGAACTGCTCGGGTGGGGTGCTCTCGACTAACCCTATCGGGGCATCGGGGATGATTCGCTTTGCCGAGGCCGCCCTGCAGGTCAGGTCAATGGCCGGAGATCATCAGGTTCCAGACTGTAACCTGGCCATGGGCCATGCCTATGGGGGCGGGTCTCAGTACTTTGCCATGTGGCTCGTGGGGGCCAACAGACCCACCTGAGACAGACCGGGGCTGGGCTATGGACTCAAGAGAAGGCCATTTTCGGGCAAGCACTTCGAGAGTAATTGGATCTACTAGGAGAATTATCCGAGCATAACGCGTACTTTACATGCGTGAACCGAGCATGTAAAGTACTTATATGTCTATGAATAAGCAGGCACTCGAAGAAGCACTTGCTTTACTCGGAGACGTCCTTGCCGATCAGGAAACCCCGTTTGGGCTTCTGGTGATCGGTGGGAGTTCACTGCTCTTGTTGGGCCTAATAGACCGTTCTACCGCAGATTTGGACGTAATCGGGCTCGTAGATGCCAACTCCTACTCGAAGATGGATTTCATCCCCGAATCACTTGGGTCTGCCGCTGCAAGAGTGGCTCGTGCTATGGGCCTTGCAGATGATTGGCTAAACACCAGACCCGCTGACCTAATGGACTTAGGACTTCCTGACGGCTGGGCAAAGCGTATTTCAGTACGCACATTTGGGGCCTTGGAAGTTCATCTGCCTTCCAGACAAGACCAGATCTGTTTCAAGCTTTACGCAGCTATAGATAGTGGGCCTACGGGAAAGCATTTCGCCGACCTTTACGAGCTGACGCCGAATGCCGAAGAACTGCTTGGAGCCGGGCGCTGGGCAATAACTCATGATTCGTCGACTGGATTTCAACAGGAGTTGCGCGGTTGTCTTCACGACTTGGGCGTTGAGTGGGACCATGACGTCATCTAAAGAGCGATTATTGACACGTGAAATCCGGCATGCCCTGGAATTCTGTACCGGGGTTTGGGTAGAGCTAGGAGTCTCTGGCTGGGAGCGTACTCATCAAAGATGGATGATCGACGCTGAAAATCTAATAGTTTGGACTTCACGAATTTCAATATATGATCCACGTTTACGCGATGAAGCCCTTGATTGGTGTATACACAACTGGAAGCACATCTCCCAAGTGAGACTTCGTAATATTGTTTCAACTCAAAGTCTAGAAGATGTGGAGAAGTGGGCAAGCTTCGCAGGTACTGTCAATAAACATGCGAGCATCTCATGGCCCTTTGCGGGAGAATCGATTAGCTACAACGTTACGGGAAAGTCAAGACTTAGACCGTTTTCGGAACCTTCATTATTAGCCCTCAGAATGAGGGCAAATTTCGGAATTAGTGCCAGGACCGAAGTCCTGCAACATTTCTTTCTACAACCCGAACGAAGCCTTACGGCAGCAATGCTCTCACAGGCAACCAACTATGCCAAGCGAAATGTCTCAGAGGCATGTGAGGCTATGGTGGCGGGGGGAATTTTATCTTCGACGCTTTCTGGCAACCGATTCTATTATCGGCTTACTTCCTCTGAATTTTTGCAAGCGATCGCTGGTGAACTTCCACAGATCCGTCCCAATTGGAATGCGTTAGTGAAGATTCTAGACGGTCTAGTTGGAATCTCTCAAAAAGAATCTGAGAGCTCACAAGGGGCATTCATTGTCCAGATACATGATTTATTTGACGATCTGGTCAGTTATATCGATGTACTTGGATTGGAGAGACCGACATGGGCGCGCGGTGGGGTGATGGTTAGTAATTTCCGAGAATGGTCAGATTCACTCATGAGCGCTATCTCAGTTGGACAATGGCCCCCATCAAGCCGACCGTCAGTCAAGTTCCAGTAACGTCCAGTAGAGACCGAATTCACCAGGGGAATGCGGTCAGGTCAATGGCTAGAGACCATCAGGTCCCAGACTGCAAGCTGGCCATGGACCATGCCTATTGGGGCGGGTCTCAGTACTTTGCCACGTGGCTCGTGGGGGCCACAGACCCACCTGAGACAGACCGGGGCTGGGCTAGGGCTAGAATTATTCCCAGAGCCTAAAAATGAATACTAGAGTCCTAAATACCATCTCGCCCGGTCAGGACCGGACAGACTACCTCGGTGCCCTCGACGGGAAAGCCATTGCGGACTCGGTTTTCTCGATAGACAGCTCTAGTGGTCAACTCGCCTCTTTGCCGTCGAAGTCTAGGCCTGTGGCCCGGCGGCTTACGACACACCTTTTGGTAGCTTTGATCTCGCTTGTTGCAATTGGAGGATCTGTGGCAATTACCCTGTCCAGTCAGGCTCAGACTACCAAGAAGGCCGAGTTGTCCTATCGCTCTACCATCCAAAGTGCGGCCGGATTCATCTCGACGTTCTTGCATCAACGGGCGTCAGAGCAGTCCAACGTGGCCCAGAATCCCCTGTATCCAAACGGGCAAGGCTCTGGATCTATACCTGGATATCTGGCTGGTCCATTTGTCGACCAGGGGGTATTCAACGAGTTCGCATCTTCTCTGGGGATGGATGGCGCAGTCATAACTTCTGGATCTGACATCGTGACTACCTATCCGGAGAGTTTTGGATTGATCTTGCTATCAGAGTACTCTCGCTCACAAGGTTCTGGTTCTACAAACAACATGAACAGTTACCTAGAGTTTCCGAGATCCATTGCAACTGCCCTAAAGCAAGACCGGCCAGCTATATCAAATGCCAAGTTGGTGGCCGTTGACGGAGTCCACAACCAGGCCGTGATCGTGATCTCATCTCCATACCAGACCTTCTTGAAGACCACCCGGGTCGTGACTGGATACTATGCAATTGCCAGGACGCCACTGGGTCCATTTATTGACCAGCTCCACACGTCTAGGTTTCACGGAACTTATCTGGTTGACAAATATGGAAATGTAATTGTGTCGTCTCCCAACATGTCTACTTCGTCGACGATTCGTTCACTAGCTTCAGAGGACCCGAAACTGGCCAGGCTTTATATTGAACATAAGTCCGGTAGCTACAAAGGCCCCAGTGGACTGGCTTATTACTATAGCTCTGTGCAGGTTCCCGGTACACAGTGGCATCTGGTTGGGAAAGACCCCGTTGACGTCTTAGTCCGCCACGAGGAGCGGGGCAACTATAGCGCTGCCGAGTGGGCAGCGATGATTGTATTTAGTCTTGCCGTACTTCTAGCAGACTACTTCTTGTATCGTTACCTAAGAGAGAGAGACCGGCTGAGTAAGTTGTCTAAGGAACTGGACTTGGTGTCGCGTCTTGACGTTCTAACCGGTCTATACAACAGGCGACACATCGATGAACAACTCAAGATGCTCGTTGCAAGCGCTAGAAGATATGAACATCCCATCGGGTTCCTAATCTGTGACATAGACCACTTCAAAGCGGTCAACGACACTCACGGTCACGAGGCTGGCGATAAGGTACTAGAGGAGTTTTCCAAGAGGTTGTCTAAAGCTGTTAGGCCAGGAGACCTTATAGGTCGTTGGGGGGGAGAAGAATTTGTAGCCGTCCTGCCCATGACAGATATCCATGGGGCCCGAGAGGTTGCCGAGAGAGTTCGCGAGAAGATTGCCAGTGAGCCATTTGTTCTAGGTAACGGGGACGAGCTTGTGGTTACCGTATCGATTGGGTGCTCTTCTCAGATGGGTAACCAGATTATTGAAGACCGACTTATAAAGCTTGCCGACGACGCCCTGTACTTGGCCAAGGAAGGTGGGAGGAACCGTGTGGAAGTCTCAAAAGAGATCGGTGTGAGCCGGGTGGAACTCGCAGTCGATCAAACTGGCAATTTCCCTCCTCCAGACAGGGTTAGTCCGGGCAGCTAATTCCAACTAAGCCAACCAGAGTCGCACTGGGCCTGCAAAAAACACTTGAGAATTTTGTGTTTGATAGGACAAACCCGCGAACCGCCACTTTGGGGTCGAGGCGAACCTGTTCAAGGTCGCTGTTGGTTATCGTGGTGTCATCTGAGTCGCCAATATTTATAGAATTTCCGCTACCGTACATGGTTTCTTGAGTAATCGTGACGTGCTGAGTGATGCTCGATACGTCTGGGGCTATGACTCCTCCAGAACCGTGGGTATCAATCTTTGACATGTCAATGTAACGGGAACCGGTGACAACCCAGGTGTAGCTCGGCACAGTGCCCAGGCCCGTGGGGTACTGACCGGAGATACTTGTCAGGTTGAGATAACTAAATTTATCATGTTCGCAGTAGAAGATATCGATCCCGTTCCCGGAAATGGTCACGTTTCTGACTGAGCTGTTGCGTTGACAGGAAATATCTAGCTCGGTTTGGCCAGCTGAACCATTACCGGAAATCGTTACATTTTCAACCAGATTCCCGCTTCGTATAATGTTGGACCGGTTGGTCGGGTTGCAGATAGCTATTACCCGGATCCCAAAGGCATTTGGATTGTATTGATTGGTACTCCTGGGTGCGTCAACGACGAGGTCGGACAAGGTGGTGTTATTGGCATAGTCCATTATTGAGGTCCCGGCGTCATACGTAGCCGAATCCAGGGTCATCTTTGAGATTGTAGAACCATCGCCTTCGCCGGTTTGAGTGGTTGGATTCGTGACTATCTGGAAGATCGTCGTGCTTATCTTTGCCCCAAGGTTCTTGGCACCTAACTCATTGATCAAGAAAGTCTTGTCAACCCCGGCACCTTCCACGTGGATTGGCCGATCTATTGTAAAGTCAACCTGAGCCCGTGATGGGTGGTCAAGTATGTAGCGTCCGGGTGGGAAATATACCTCGCTCCCCGGCTTTTCCTCGGCCAGCTCTATCGACTTGGCGATTGCGAGAGTTGAGTCTTTAGTCCCTGTACTATCAGCCCCTTGGCTCAAGACATTGATTATCCCTATAGGGTTTGAACTAGATGTGGGTGGGTTAGTTGATCTGGAGTGGTTACCACCCAGGTGAATTGGCGAGTTAGCACCTTGGGACATCACCGCAAGGCCTATTGCCAAGACAACCACGATGATCGTCACGGTAACCAGGAGTGCGGGTTGAAGGTGCCTGGTAACTTTAGATTGATTTGCTCGGAACGATTCTTTAGGCACTCTTTGTCTTTACTCTAGCTAACCGTGCCCACTAACCAGGTCACCTAAGGCACAAATTGGTCAGATAAATACCTGGACATACCGGATCTCTCAATTGGAAGAACACGTTCTATTTTTACTAGCATAGGCCACAAATCTAAGAGATGGAGATGATCAGGTGGGTGGATTCCTAGAAGGAAAAAATATAGCCGTGACCGGCGCCGGCCGAGGAATTGGCCGGGCCGTTGCCCTGGCGTGTAGTAAGCAAGGGGCCCGGGTGGTTGTCAACGACTACGGGGTATCTATGGCCGGTGAGGACCCGACCAGTGAAGTTGCCGACTCGGTCGTAGCCGAGATCGAGGCCCAAGGTGGCCAGGCAATAGCCGTGGCAGACTCGGTGGCCACCATGGAGGGAGGCCACAGGATAGTCCAGAGCGCAATTGACCGGTGGGGGTCTATAGATGGGGTCGTGTGCGTTGCCGGGATCTTGCGCGAGAGAATGTTGTTCAACATGACCGAGGAGGAGTGGGACCCGGTAATTGCGACCCACCTAAAGGGTACCTTTACGGTCTTTCGAGCGGCCTGCGCGGCCATGAAGGACCAGAAATCCGGCTCACTTGTCGCTTTTACCTCGGGAGCTTTTGCGGCAAGTGTCGCCCAGGCTAACTATGCGGCGGCTAAAGGGGGAATAGTGTCCCTCATGCGTTCGGCTGCTGCCGGGATGAATCGTTACGGGGTCAACGCGAATGCAATTGCCCCGGTTGCCAAGACCCGGATGTCTGAGAATGTTCCCATGGACCTAGATGAGATTGGGGAACCCGAGGACGTAGCTGCCCTTGCCGTATACCTTTTGTCTGATGAAGCTCGACACATTACCGGCCAGATCTACACCCAGGCAGGCAAGAAGATCGCCGTGTGGAACCAGCCCCAAGAGGTTCGCGCGATGTACGCCGGAGAGGAACGTTGGACGACTACCGAGATCGCCAAGCGCCTCAACTCAGAGCTAGGTCAAGAAGAGATGCCCATAATTGCTCAACTAGAGGCCTACAGAAAGGCCGCCGCACAAAAGGCCAAGGAAGGCTCCTAGGTTGAGCGCCCAACCTCCTCCTTACCCGGCGCCCCACGGTCTTTTAGTAGACAAGAATGTCCTCATAACAGCAGCCGCCGGTGCCGGAATTGGAGTTGCCACGGCCAAGAGATGTGCGGAGGAGGGTGCCCGGCTTGCAATATGTGACACCCACGAGAGGCGCCTGGAGGAGACATCGCAGATGCTGGAAAAGATAACTGGCTCAAAGCCAGTCTCGGTTGTCTGTGACGTTACAGATGAGAGTCAGGTTCAAGGATTTTTTAAAGCCGCCATAGATGGACTGGGTCATCTAGACGTTGTCGTCAACAACGCCGGGCTTGGTGGGGAGTCTTCTATTGTGAACATGACCGACGAGGCCTGGTCAAAGGTGATCGATGTAACTTTGACCGGAACCTTTAGGTGCCTTCGGGCCGCCATGGCCCACATGATAGCTCGCAAGAGTGGAGTTATAGTCAACAACGCCTCGGTTCTCGCCTGGCGGGCGCAAGAGAACCAGGCCCACTACGCGGCTGCAAAAGCCGGGGTAATGGCCTTGACCAGAACGGCCGCCATGGAGGGGGCCCCACATAACGTCCGTGTAAATGCCGTCTCGCCGAGCTTTGCCCTGCACCCGTTCTTGTCCAAGGTGATCTCTCAAGAGGTTCTCGACGACCTGATTTCCAAGGAGGCCTTCAAGAGGGCTGCAGAGCCCTGGGAGGTTGCCAACGTGATCGTGTTTCTGGCTAGTGAATACTCGAGCTATATGACCGGCGAGATCGTCTCGGTATCGAGCCAGCACCCATAAGGGAGCTTCCTCTCACTCTAGCGTCCGACTAAAGGTCGGCCGTTGAGGCCTCCATCCACGTTGGCCGCTCACCGCCCCCGTGGATGCTAAGCGATGCCCCGGTAATATAAGAAGCTTCAAGTGAGGCCAGCCAGGCCACGGCCCGGACTACGTCCGTAGCGCTAGCTAGTCGACCCATGGGGATAGTAGCTCCAACCCGCTCAACTCCCTCACTGTCGCCGTAGTGCAGGTGGGCCTGCTCGGTAATTATGGGTCCACACGCCAGGTAGTTGACCCGTACCTTGGGGGCCCACTCGACAGCTAGGGTCTTGGTGAGATTTTCTAAACCCGCCTTGGCTGCTCCATAGGCTGCAGTTCCAGGAGAAGGCCGAGTCCCAGAAACGCTCCCAATATTGACAATGACCCCTCCAGTATCTTGGCCTTGCATGATCTCGTTGACTGCCTTGGCAACTAGTAATGGAGCTATCAAGTTTAGAGAGATTATCTTAGACAGATAGTTAGGAGATGAGTCGGCTACCAAGGAATGTGGAGAACCTCCGGCGTTATTTACTAGGAGGTCTACGGAGCCGTGGTTTCTCACGATATAGTCCACCAGATCATGCACCTGGTCGGGGTCTCTAACGTCAACTTCCACGTGAGATATTGACGAAGATTCAAACTCAATGCGTGTTGGATCATCTAGGGCACTTCTAGAGCAACCCACCACCTTCATTCCAAGGTCGGCCAGAAAAGTAGCTATTACTCGTCCAACCCCCTTGGTAGACCCGGTTACAACAGCTACCTTGCCCGTGAGATCGTCGTATCTATGTGGCTCTCGATCGCTATCCATGTGATTTAGCCAGTATAGAGCTATTTATAGTAAAGTTTCTGACGTACCGTCACAAAAGTGTTTAGACGTGGGTTTTATCGAGGGTTAGCCTAGAAACAGGCTGATTGACCAGGAAAGGGAGACTGCTAGTAGGTGCCTATAAATCTAAAAGTCCAGAGTTCAATTGCGCACGTGGAGATCGACTATCCACCGGTAAATGCCCTCCCAGTTGCTGGTTGGTTCGAGCTGGCCCGGGTCTTGGACCAGACGGGGGGTGATCCGGGGGTGTCGGTGGTAGTCCTAAGTGCTACCGGGCGTGGGTTCTGTGCCGGGGTTGACGTGAAGGAGTTGGCCGGACAGGGCCACGAGGCCTTGGTCGGAGTCAACCGGGGGTGTTTTGCTGCTTTCAAGGCGGTCTATGAGTGTGAGGTCCCGGTTATTTGTTGTGTACACGGATTCTGTTTGGGGGGTGGGATTGGAATCGCGGGAAACAGCGACGTGATAGTTGCCTCAACTGATGCCACCTTTGGTCTACCCGAGGTTGACCGAGGGGCCCTAGGGGCAGCTACCCATCTGTCTCGGCTTGTCCCGGCCCAATTAATGAGGGCCATGGTATATAGCGCCAAGGCGGTAAGTGTTGACGAACTTTATCGGTTTGGGTCGATCTACAAGGTTGTTGAACAGTCAAATCTAGTGGCGACTGCCATGGAGCTGGCCCAGGACATAGCTGCCAAGAGCCCGACAATTATCAGACGGGCCAAAGAGTGTCTCAATGGGATAGATCCTATAGACGTAAACAAGTCCTATCGTTTCGAGCAAGGATTTACCTATGAGCTGACCGTGGCCGGGGTGGCTGATGAGGCCCGGAACGCCTTTGTTGAAAAGCGGGAGGCCAGCTTTGATAAGTAGTCACATCAAAATGCCACAAAGGGACTGGTGAATTGGGCAATAAGTGGATGTTGGAAGTAGGCGGAGATAAATTGAGGCAAATAGGTCGGCGCGCATAATGGCCAACAAGGTTGTCGCCGAAGAAGAACTTATCGGCGAACTCAAAGACGGGATGACAATTGGTATCGGTGGATGGGGTTCTAGGAGAAAGCCCATGTCTCTGGTGCGAACAATTGCCAGATCGGGTGTATCGAATCTGACCGTGGTCTCCTACGGGGGTCCAGACGTGGGGATCTTGTGTGCCATGGGTAAGGTGGCCCGGGTGATCTACGGGTTTGTGTCACTTGACTCAATTGCCCTGGACCCGTTTTTCAGGGCCGCGCGACAAAATGCAAGTGTTAGTGCAACCGAGCTGGATGAAGGGATGCTTCAGTGGGGGCTTTACGCTCAGGCCCTCCGTCTGCCCTTCTTGCCGACCCGGGCCGGTTTGGGCTCAGATGTCATGAAGATAAACCCGTGGCTCAAGACAGTTCTGTCTCCCTATGGTGATAACGAGGAACTTGTGGCCGTCCCGGCTATCTCACTGGATCTTGCCCTGGTACATGTTAGCCGGGCCGACCCATTGGGCAACGGGCAGATACTAGGGGTTGATCCCTACTTCGACGACCTGTACTTGATGGCCGCCAAGAGGCGAGTTATCTCCTGCGAAGAGGTAATTGAGACAGATCAATTTGCCGAGTTGGGCTCTCACCATACCTTGGTTGTAAATCGGATGATGGTGGATGCAGTAATCGAGGCACCTAGGGGAGCACACTTTAGTTCTGGTGAACCTGACTACGGCCGAGACGAGACCTTTCAGGCACACTACGCAGCAAGTGCCAAGTCGACCGATGCCTGGGAGGCTTTTCGAGATCGCTTTGTGTTAGCCCCAAGTCATGAATCCTATCTAGGTGAGGTAGACCGCTTTAGAAGTGAAGGCAATCAGGAAGACAATACCAACTCCCCAGACAGGCCAGAGGAAGAGGCGAAGTGACCCGGGAGATCTATTTAGCTGACGTGTGTGTGGTCGCCTGTGCGGAGGCCTTTCGAGGCGATGGCGAGATTATGGCCTCTGCGATGGGCCTGATTCCATCCATAGGTGCCCGGGTGGCCCAGAGATGTTTTGAACCAGACCTCCTAATATCCGACGGTGAAGCGTACTTCGTAGCCAACCCGGCACCGGTAGGGGTGAGTCCACTTGACATACCCGACTACCGGGCAGTGGTTGAAGGTTGGATACCCTATCGAAAGGTCTTTGACATGCTCTGGTGGGGGAGGCGACATGTCATGATGGGAGCCTCGCAGATAGATGAGTTTGGTAATCAGAACATCTCGGCAATTGGTCCCTGGGAAAAACCCAAGGCACAACTTTTGGGAGTCAGGGGAGCGCCGGGCAACACGGTGAACCACAAGACCAGCTACTGGATTCCAAGTCACTCAACCAAGACCTTTGTGGACCAAGTTGACATGGTATCAGGGGTTGGAACCAACAGTGCCACCCAGGCAGGCCCAAGTGCGACTAAGTTTCATAACCTGGCCCGGGTGATCTCCAACAAGGCCGTTTTTGACTTTCTATCTGGAGATGGCCGGATGCGCCTGATATCCATCCACCCAGGGGTTGACTCGACTGAACTCGGCCAGGCTACCGGCTTTACTATAAAGAGTGCCGACCCGTTGTCCTATACCCGCCTTCCCACCCCAGAAGAACTAGAGGCCATAGATTTCTTTGATCCCGCCGGGGCTCGCTTTGGTGAAGTCTCCGACAAGACCCCACTTGGCTAGAGGATGCCTGACGTGACCCGGGCCCTGGCGACTGAGATATGTAATCTCTTTGGGGTAAAGCATCCAATAGTTCAGACCGGGATGGGCTGGGTGGCCGGTCCTCGTCTGGCCAGTGCCACTTCAAATGCAGGCGGGCTAGGAATCATTGCGGCTGCCACGATGAGCCTTGACGAGCTAGACCGGGCCATTAGTGAGGTAAAGACCAGAACCGACAACCCCTTTGGGGTAAATATTCGGACCGACCAAAAAGATACCCAAGACCGGGTGGCTCTAATTGCCAGTCACCAGGTTAGGGTGGCCAGCTTCGCCCAGGCTCCCAACGAGAAGATCGTGTCTCATCTTAAACAGGCCGGGGTTGTGACAATGGCAACTATTGGTGCCGCCCGGCATGCCAAAAAAGTTGAGCAGATGGGGGTTGACTGTGTTATAGCCCAGGGAGGTGAAGGTGGCGGCCATACCGGGTCCATCCCAACCAGCCTATTGATTCCATCGGTTGTGGACGCGGTCAAGATTCCCGTGATTGCCGCCGGAGGATTCTATGATGGTCGCCAGCTAGTGGCAGCTCTAGCACTCGGGGCAGCCGGGATTGCTATGGGGACTCGGTTTCTCTTGTCTAGTGAGTCACGGGTTCCAGACGAGGTCAAGGAGAGATATATCGCCTCGGGACTCCTTGACACGGTAGTAACTACAGCAATCGACGGAGCACCTCAAAGGGTGATAAGAACCGACCGAGTCGATGAGATGGAAAGATCTGGCCTCTTGTCGCGTTATTTGAGAGCCATTCGGGCTGCCATAGCTTTCAAGGCTATCTCAGGTGAGTCCTTGGTTTCCCTAGCCCGAGAAGCCCGGCTAATGAGAACCTCTCAAGAGATCCCCTGGTCTCAGGTGATTATGGCAGCGACAGCTCCCATGCTCACCAAGGCGGCCATGGTAGATGGGGATCTACGTGTCGGAATTTTGCCCACCGGCCAGGTGGTTGGATCTATTGGAAACCTACCGAGCGTCCAAGAGATAATCGATCAAGTTGTCTCTGAGGCTCAGGAATGCCTAGCCAAGTTGGCCTAGCGAAAGTCCAAAGTGGCCAGGCTCTCGGCTAACACAGAGAGCCCCACTTTTGTGAATAGTGGCCCAATATGGTGGCTAGGGCTAGGCCCGTATCTGAACCGCGGCTTGAAAAGAAGCTGGCAGCTTCAACCGTTAGTGAAGTAACCCAATCAATTACATCCTCAAGTTTGCTCAGCTTGTAACAGGCTAATTTTTTGGCCAACTCTGAGACTGTTTCTCGACCAAACTGGCTTCTAAAGCACCTAGCAAGTCCGGCAACGGCATGTTTTGGCGGTCGGTCAAGTCAGATCACATGGAAGCTAGTTTAGTTGACAAGGCTTTCAGACAAGCTACTTTCAACCGACGGCAGGCGTGCAAGGAAACTAATTTCCACACTAACGGTGGATGTCACCGCCCGATCCACCAATCACAAGCGACGTTACCCCAATCATAAGAACAAGTGCAACGGTCTGCATGATCGATATAAGACTCGCAACAACTTTCCGAATATTCATTTTGACGATACTTAAGAAATTTCCTCAGATCCAACAGTTATGTTCACGGGAACTGGATTATTATATGGCGTGAAATATAAGACTAGGCTTGTGCAGTTCGATTCTGCATATTTTGGAAATGGCGGTGAAAACGCGAGGGGGGGCTTGCATAAGCGATCAATCCTTAGATTGCCGATATAAGGCATCCCAGTGGGTTTAAAATACAGGTTAAAATTAGCTTGCTGACCTAGATCGATCGGATCGGACAACTCTACTATAGTAGACTCCTCAACCATTGGGCCATGCAGAGTTTTGGGGAGAAATTGCTGCCCGAGAGTTGTATCCAACCCTGACAAAGTAATTGATCCAATCCCCACATGATCGTAGTGTGATAGGCCGGTAATGGCAGTTGTG
Source organism: Acidimicrobiales bacterium (assembly GCA_027452005.1). Lineage (GTDB taxonomy): Bacteria > Actinomycetota > Acidimicrobiia > Acidimicrobiales > JAKAVM01 > JAKAVM01. The sequence continues at coordinate 2,563 of DAIDHF010000018.1, read as the reverse complement.
ACAAAAGATGACCATGTCGATGGCATTTGTTCAGGTCGCCAATTTCCTCCATCGAAGAGCCAAGTGTCTCCGTGCGTCTGAAAGTCGGAGCCGATTCCGCCGAACAACACGGTGGATAAAGGCCCGGCCGTGTCTCCTTTTGCGGTCGGTCCGGGAGATAGTGATGCAAAGGCGGCTGAAGGTGGGCTAATCACGGGGTTCACTTGCGCCCAGGTAGAGCCGTTCCACTGCCAAGTGTCTGAAAGAAAGGTTGGATGCATAAGTGTACCTGTAGCCCCCCCAAATAGGAGTAGCGACGCTTTAGGTGCTACACCCTGTGTATGCTCAGGTAGAAATTCAATACACATAGCACCCGCTGATCTTGGCCCAGGGTTCGATGGGGGTTGAAGGTCAATCCAATTCGCTCCATTCCACTCCCAGGTATCTGAAAACATTGAGTACGATCCAGTGATCCCACTTATCCCTCCATACAGGATTGTGGAAAATTGAGAGTTCCCTGAGGGCGTTTCAATCGGCCCTAAGGCAATGGACGCACCTGCTCGCGCTGGAGGTGAAGTAGACGGTCTCTCCCGCGTCCAATTAGTCCCGTCCCAAGTCCAAGTGTCCGAAAGAGTTGAATGCGACGATGACAACCCTCCAAACAGAACGGTATCGTATGATGATCTTTTTAAAGATCTAGATGGCGCAATACTTTGAGATGCCGCTACTCTTGGTGGTGGCAGTGTTCGGGGGTGCACTTCCTTCCAGTCGTTGCCATTCCATATCCACGTATCGTTCAAGAAAGCACCAGTAGATGACACACCCCCGAACAGTACGAGGTCATCGTCCATTCTAGTCACTGAGTTAGAATTGTCGCCTGGGTCACCACTGGTGCCCGGTAGGGGACCACTTGAAAAACTTGCAAAGCTCCGAGGCGGTGGGGAATGATGAGGGTGAAGTTGGGTCCATTTTGTCCCATCCCACGCCCAAGTGTCATTTAGAAATTTCCAAGATCCGCTTAAACCGCCAAAGAGAATATCCACGTTGTGTGATGCGTCATAGGCCATTACAGAGCCCATCCGCGGATCTGGCCCTTCCCCAGATGGAAGAGCGAATCTTGTTGCAAGACCATTTGGAAGTCCAGCAAGGTTACCCTCGAGACCAGTGTGTCTTAGACCGTTTGGTTTGTCAAGGGGGCTTACATGGTGTGTCGCGCCACAATTGGACACAATGAATAGAACCATACAGGTCCCCACATTTATCAGTCGGTTCTTGATGTCCATTGACTCACAACTGTTAGAGCAAACATTTTACACACCATTTTCACGCCGAGCGTATTCAAGATCTTTTGCCCAGGAACAAGCGAACGCTCAGTAGCCACACCGCTGACTGCGATCCTTGATACTCGCCAGATTTCGAACCTCCTTGGAGAATCTCTTGCCCGCGAGTAAAATCAAGAGCCATTGTCGCACCTTCCAGCCCAACGGGCATCGAAGAATTTCCTCGATACCACGAGAGACCTACGAATAACCATGTGTCAGACAGGATCCTGGTACTAGAAGTTTTCCTCCGACAAGAATCATGGTATTGCCTACAGAGTTCGATGCGGCTGCAAATCTTGCCGAAGGTGAGTTTGTAGTTACTTGTAATTGCCAGCCGCGTCCGTCCTGGCGGGTCCCCATTTGTCGGTCCACCCCATATGTTAGTAAGTCGCACCTTAGGATACTGGCGGGTCCCCATTTGTCGGTCCACCCTCAATGTTGGTATTTCGTCCTTCATGATACCATCGCCAGGTCTTGATTGGCAGATATCTTGAAGAATTCCTTGGCGTAGTAGTTACGTCGTTTTGAGGATTTGAGTAGTATCTTTCTCTGATCGGCCCTAGCTAGGCTCAAGAACTCCTCAGGGCTTAGATATCCCAGGGAACTATGTGGCCGCCACTTGTTGTAGGTCTCTTGAAAGTCCTCCAGTACAACTCGGGCTTGTTGTAGAGAAATAAAGAGTTCTCCATTTAGTACTTCACGTCTTAGTATTGAGTTGAATGATTCGCATTTGCCATTTTGCCAGGGAGATCCTGGGTCTATGTAGTACATAGTAACTCCCATTTCATCTGCCCAGCCTTTGAGGGCCTTAGAGATGAACTCTGGTCCGTTATCTGCTCGAAGATACTTTGGAGTTCCTCTTGCGGCTACAAGGACATCGAGTGCTTGGGTAACTGACCTAGAAGTTATAGAGCGCCCTTGGGTAGTTGCCAGTATCTCCCTTGAGTACTCGTCGATAATGTTTAGTATCTTTATCCTCGGCCAATCTGTAGTTTGATCGAATTGAAAATCACAAGCCCAGGTAACATTGGGGAAGATTGGGCTGTGACCCCCCATGGACTTTCCATGGCCTGACCTGCGCTTTTTCTTCGTAAATGGAACCCTCAGCCCTGCCTTTATCCAGAGACGGTGAACTCGTTTTATATTGAGGATGAAACCTTCTTCTAGAATCCAGCGGTAAGCCTTCTTGTAGCCTCTCTTTGGATACTTGAGGGCAAAGTGCTTCAGCAATTTGGTAATTACCTCGTCTGAGTCCTTTACTT